>JBJOOI010000241.1:0-3615 GCA_046051375.1 Bacteroidota bacterium
ACCACAATCTGCAACAGAAGTGATTTTTTTGATCACGGGTTGACCGTCTTGCATCACCACATCACAGATCTGGCCTACATAAGATGCATGAGAAAAATAGACACTGATGCCTTGCGATACTCCTTTCTTCTTTCCCCATTGTGCTTTTTCTGCAACAGTCTTAACCACTGTTTCCATCCGGTCGATATCATATCGAACAGGGCCTGCTGGTTTGGTACGTGCTTTTTGCAATAAATCAAGCCGCATTTGCACAGGATCCTTGCCCATGGCTTCTGCTACCTCATCTAAAAACGCTTGCTCTGCATAGGCAAGGAAGTTTGTAATCGGTGCCCGCCATGCTCCGGTAGTGATGGGCGAGTTATGATCCAGTGATTCAATCAACAAATTGTCTATTGAACCCGATGGGAAATTATTCTCTCTGGTAGGTGCACCGGCATTCATGCCAACACCCCTGAGTTTATATCCAGTCAAATTGTTGTTGGCATCAAGAGCAGCTTCAAATCGGTAGCGTACAGCAGGTCTGTAACTTCCCCCACCCATATCGTCTTCCCTCGTCCAGATAACCTTCACCGGTTTTTTGATGATGGAAGAAATTTCAGCGGCTTCAACCACATAGTCATATTTCAGCCTGCGTCCAAAGCCACCACCCAAGCGGGTGATATCAACCGTAATATTCTTTTCAGGAATTTTGAGCAGGTCTGAAACAGCTTTGCGGGCTGATCCAGGTGTTTGTGTCGGTCCAATCAGCTCAACTTTATCTGCACGCACATCTGCAAAGAAATTCATCGGCTCAATGGGGTTGTGTGGCACAAAAGGACATTCATATTCCCTCTTGATAACCTTTGATGCTGACTTGAATGCAGCATTTACATCTCCATCCTTGCGGTGCATGCGTGCGTTGGTACTATCCATCAACTTGCTGAAAATATCTGCATGATCCGAACTGCTCTCCAAAGCCTTGTCAGCTGAATAAGTTATTTCCAGCGCCTTTCTGCCTTTCATGGCAGACCAGGTTGAGTTGGCAATCACTGCAACGTTGTTACCAAACCTCACTACATCAGTAACACCTTGAACAGCCCTTGCAGCTTTGTCGTTTACAGTATTGATCTTTGAACCAAAGGCAGGCGGACGTTGAACAACCGCGTACACCATTCCGTCGCGGTAAAAATCAAGTCCAAACATGGGTTTACCAACAACAATATTTTTATTTTCAACATTGCGGATTGCCTTTCCGATGAGTTTGAAATCCTTGTGATGCTTCAAGGGAACATCTGTTGGAACATCCAACTTGGCAGCGATAGCAACCAGGTCTCCATAACCGGATTTTTTTCCACTGGCTTTATGAATCACATATCCGTTTTCAGCTGTGCATTCTGATGCAGGTACATTCCATGAAGAGGCTGCAGCGGCAATGAGCATCTTTCTTGCAGTGGCTCCGGCTGTACGCAACCTTTTCCAGGAATGAGGAACAGCACCACTTCCACCTGTTAACTGCCTGTCGAATTTAGTCGTATCCAATGGAGCCTGAACAACTGTTACCTTGCTCCAGTCTGCATCCAGCTCGTCAGCAACAATCATGGCAAATGATGTTTTGATGTTTTGTCCGAGTTCAGGATTGGGTGATGCAATGGTGATGCTGCCATCGGCGGCAATGGACAAATAGCTGTTGAAATCATGATGCACACCTTCGATAACATGTCCCTTCCCCGTTTGTGCGGCAAGGTCTTCAAAAAGGGTGAATCCCAAGAGCAGGCCTCCTGCGGAGAGCGAAACCTTGCGGAGGAAATCCCTTCTTTCCTGATGTAATGTATGTTCCATAATTATTTTGTTTTTTGACTGGCGGCCATTACGGCTTCGCGAATGCGATGATAGGCAGCACAACGGCAGAGGTTTCCATTCATGGCAGTCTCTACTTGCTCCAGGGTTGGTTTAGGCGTTTTTTTGAGGAATGCCGCAGCAGTCATGATCTGGCCTGCCTGGCAGTATCCGCATTGTGGTACATCCACTTCATCCCAGGCCAACTGCAGAGGATGATCACCTTTTGCGGAGAGTCCTTCGATGGTGGTGATTTTTCCGGTGCCAATGGAGGAAACAGTCAATAGACAAGCCCTCGTGGCATTTCCATTCAGGTGAATGGTGCAAGCGCCACAGGAACCGACTCCGCAACCAAATTTTGTGCCCAATAACCTGAGATTGTCGCGCAAGACCCAAAGCAGTGGCGTATCGGAAGCCACATCCACTTTTTGGACTTTACCATTGATGTTGAGTGAATAAACCGGCATGTGATTCTTTTATGACTTAAATTTAATGAAAATCAGTGGGTATGCAAAATGCTGTTCATGATACAGATCAGCCTTTGCTACTGTTCTTCCACTTTTTCAATTAGAACATGAAAGAACTCAAGGAAATAGTGAAGGCTTATGATGCTGCTGTTCATTCGGGCAAAGGCGTTGCATTGGCGTCAGTGGTACACCTGGAAGGTTCATCTTACAGGAGGCCGGGCGCACGCATGTTGGTCAACGATGAGGGAGAACTTACCGGGGCCATCAGTGGAGGATGTTTGGAAGGGGATGCACTTAGAAAGGCGCTCTATGCACTTTCTCAGCAGCGATCCAGGTTGGTCAGTTATGATACCAGTGATGAAGATGACATGACCATCGGCATTCAATTGGGCTGTGCCGGAGTGATTCAGGTTTTGTTTGAACCCATTGATCCTGCCAAGCAGGACAATCCCATTCAGCTGATCAGAAAGGCATTGGCCATTCGACAGCAAGCAGTGATGGTTACCCTTTTCAATCTCTCGAATAAAAAGGTGGATCAGCCTGGGACTTGTCTTTTGATGGAATCCAACGGTAATATTTCAGGGTCCATTCCCATTCAGGGAATTGAAAAATTTGTGATGGAAGATGTGCTGCAAGCAATGCGGAACAAAAAATCTGTTTTCAGGGAATATCATGCAGATGGAATTTCAATGACAGCATTCATTGAGTTCTTGCAACCTCCTATTTCATTGGTGGTGGTGGGTGCAGGAAATGATGCAGTGCCCATGATGCAGATTGCTGACACATTGGGCTGGGATGTTCGGATCGTTGATGGCAGAAATACACATGCCCGTCCTGAACGTTTTGTTGCAGCTTGTCAGGTATTGGTTTCCAAACCAGAAGCCGTGTTGGATCAGTTGTCAATGGATAGCAGAACAGTTTTTGTCATGATGACGCACAATTACAATTACGATTTGTCAATGTTGAAGGCATTGTTGCCAACCCAGACCCCATACATTGGCATGCTTGGTCCTAAAAAGAAACTGGCTCGCATGTTGGATGAATTGAGGCAGGAAGGTGTGAAGCTGGATGATGCCATGCTTTCAAAAGTTCATGGACCAACCGGGTTGGAAATTGGCGCAGAAACACCTGAAGAAATTGCCTTGAGCATCATTGCTGAAATTCAGGCAGTGGTAGAAGGCAAAGCAGGAGGAATGTTAAAGCACAAGCCTGATGTCATACATGCACGAGAAGACATAAGGATTGAAAAAACGAATATTTTTACTTCTCTATGAAATACAACATAGAACAGTGTGGAATCATCATCCTCGCGGCTGGAGAAAGCAAAAGGTTG
>JBJOOI010000242.1:0-3587 GCA_046051375.1 Bacteroidota bacterium
CCTTGAATGACAGGCGCATTGTCTTGGATGCTTCCCGTGAGTCATGGGAGTATATGATCAAGGCAGCGTGGAAAAAGAATATCAAGGTTATTTTGCTGACCGCTACAGCCGACCAAAAGGTGGATCTCAATGACAAAACAACTGATTTGCAAAAGTTATGTGATCAGATCACAGGATTGGCCAATACATACAAGATTGGTTTGGTGGACAGTTATACAGCCTTTCAGCAACGCATCGCCGCCGGTGGGGTGCTGTCTGAATATATGTCTCAGGTAAACCATCCCAATGAAAACGGTCATCAGTTGGTTGCCGATGGCATTATGAAATATTTTTAAGTTTTATCAGTATCATACATTTCACAATCTTCATTTAATGTTGATTGTGGTTGTTTTTTTTATCTCGGCATATTATTCAAACAGCTCCACAGCCAATCTGAATGTATTGCAATGTGCCTCAACAATTGTTTTTACATCCGGTGAATACCCACCACCTAAAACAATTGCAACTGGGATATGATTTTTTTTGAGTAGGCTCAAAACCATTTCATCCCTTCGTTTGCATTCTTCCAGGCTCACTTGTAGTTTTCCGAACTTGTCCGTATTTAAAATATCAACGCCTGATAAGTAAAATGCAAAATCAGGGTTTACTTCACGAATGAGTTTGGGCAATGTTTCTGAAAGAATAGAAAGATAAGTTTGACCGGTTGTGCCATCCTTTAATCCAATATCAAGGTCTGATTTTTCTTTGTGAAAAGGATAGTTTGTCGCACCATGCATACTAAATGTAAATACCCTCAATTCTTGTTCCATCAGTTTTGCAGTTCCATTGCCCTGGTGAACATCAAGGTCGATGACAAGAATTTTCTTGCTTAATTTTTGGCGCAACAAATAATTTGATGCAATTGCAATATCATTGAGCAAACAAAATCCTTCGCCCCGTTCTGCGAATGCGTGGTGTGTGCCGCCTGCAACATTTAAGGCTACGCCTGTTGTCATTGCAAATAAACTTGCATCAATTGTCCCTTGTGTAATGATCAGTTCCCTTCGTATCAACTCAGGTGATTGTGGAAAGCCAATCCTTCTTTGCTCTGATTCACTCAATTGTTGGTGCAGCAATTTGTCCAGGTATTCCTTGCTGTGGGTGTATAAAATTATTTCCTCTTTACAAGCAGTGGGAGCAAAAAAATGCTCAGCAATGCAGGTTCCTTCATGCAAAAGTTGCTCTGGAATCAGCTCGTATTTTATCATCGGGAAACGGTGGTTTTCCGGTAATGGGTGCGCATAAATGGGATCGAAAGCAATTTTTATCATGATATCTGGCAATGCCTCCAACTTGAACATATTTTATGCCTTTGAGTTCATTATCACAGGGGTTTAATTTTTTAAGACTTCTGCTTTAACCCGGTATGATGCATCAAAAACCTCAATTTGACAGAACTGAATTTTTTGCAAACGTTATAGATACTTAAATTGAATATTTTTGACCAGGATAAAATCTAGTTTTTGAAATTTTTGGCGTATAATCGTTAATATGTTCAAGTTTTCAACCCTTAAAACCCAACCATAATGAAGAGGAGACAATTCGTCGGTTTAATCGGGAATACCAGCCTTTGTTTATTGGCATCAAAACTGCCTTTGTACGCAAATGATCGCAAACAGCCTGCATCCGAAGAGTTTCTCTTTGTGGAAGCGGAACAGTTTGCGAAGCATGGGGGTTGGGAGCTTGATCAACAATCGATGGAACAGATGGGTTCTCCGTATTTGTTGGCCCATGGTTTGGGTATACCTGTGCAGGATGCCACGACCGAAGTTGAGTTTCCTTCAGCAGGAAATTACAGGGTATGGGTTCGCACCAAAGATTGGGTGGCCCCATGGAATGCTCCTGGCGCACCAGGAAAGTTTCAGCTGAAAGTCAATGGAAAAGCGTTGGACGAAACCTTCGGCACCAAGAGTGCGACATGGCATTGGCATGATGGTGGAATGGTAAAAGTCACAAAGAAATCAAGTCTTGCTTTGCACGATTTGACTGGATTTGAAGGACGTTGTGAAGCCATACTTTTTTGCAAAGACGCCAATTTTGAACCAACCAATGATGTTGAAAAATTGACCATATTCCGCCGCAAATTGTTGGGCTTGCCAGAGAAGCCTGATGAAGGTGGTGAATTTGACCTGATTGTTTCAGGTGGTGGATTGGCAGGAACCTGTGCCGCCATCTCTGCCGCCCGCAATGGCATCAAGGTTGCGCTCGTGCAAGACAGGCCAGTGTTGGGTGGAAATGGAAGTTCAGAAGTCCGTGTTTGGCCCGAAGGGCATACCAACAAAACCTTGTTTCCCCATATAGGAGACATTGTCAATGAAATTCTTCCTCCAATCATCAAAGGACCTGGAAAAGTATTCAATGGTGTTTCCGCCAATTACTACAATGATGCGCTCAAATTGTCGATCGTCCGATCAGAGCCCAATATTACCCTTTTGCTCAACCATCGTGTGATGAAAGTGGAAACAGAAGCGGATGTCATCAAGGCGATCGTGATCCAAAGCACACTTACTTCAAGGCAGACAAGGATAAAAGGAAAATTATTTTCAGACTGTACAGGCGATGGCGCTATTGGTTTCAAAGCCGGTGCAGACTACGAATACAAGGTTGAGCAGTTAATGGGTAGCACCAACCTATTCAATGTATTGGATGTTTCAAACAGCGAAGAGGTATTGGCCTGCGAATGCAAAGACAAGAGTGCATTGGCCATGAAATGTGAGCAGGGTGATTTTGATCAGCCTTTTCCCCGTTGCCCCTGGGCCCTTGATTTGTCTGACAAGCCCTTCCCTGGTCGGAAAGGCCAGAAAACATTTGGCAAAGAGGGGCTTGACTCATTTGCCAACATGTGGTATTGGGAGAGTGGATTCAACAAGGATCAGGTCAATGAAATCGAACTCATTCGCGACCACAATTTCAGGGCCATGTATGGTGCCTGGGATGTCTTGAAAAATATAGATAACATGTATCCCAAGCACAGGCTGGGCTGGGTAGCTTTTATCGCTGGCAAACGTGAGTCGCGTCGTCTGATGGGAGATGTTGTGCTGGATGCTCAGGATTTCAAACAAAAAAGAAAGTTTGAAGATGGCGCATTTCCCTGCTCCTGGCATGTTGATCTCCATACACCAAAAAATGAGTTCAAGGAAGGGTTTGAAAACATGGAATTCGTATCTGACTATACACGCGGGGAAGAATACCAATATGGAGGGGAGTACTGGGCTCCTTACCGCACCTTGTACAGCCGCAACATCAAAAACCTTTTCATGGCGGGCAGGTGCATCAGCGTAACTAAGACTGGCCTTGGCCCAGTAAGGGTAATGAAAACCTGCGGTATGATGGGAGAGGTTGTGGGCAAGGCTGCTTCGATCTGCATCAAAAAACAAGTTACTCCGCGTGAGGTCTATACAAAAGAGCTGCCAGAATTAAAAAGGCTTTTGGGAAGACCAGGTTTTTCAAGGGCTTAAATAGGAGTATATATGTTTCGTTCTACCGCAATTTCCCTATTGTTGGTTTTCATCAACATGGGCAGTGATGTTTTTTCTCAGGAACTCTAT
>JBJOOI010000243.1:0-3569 GCA_046051375.1 Bacteroidota bacterium
TAAAATAAAGCCCGCTGGTTTTTGAGGTGAAATTGGCATGCCTGAGAAAAGCCGCCCATTTTGAATTCGAACTGGTTCCGTACAAAGAGCCCAGGTAAGAGTCTGTTCTGGTCTGTATTCCTTCAGGTGTCAATACTTCTTCAACCAAAATATCCTGCTCGATGTCTGTACCCAACATCCTGCTCAACTTCTTTACGATGTTCTTTCTCACCCTTGCGGTTTCCAGTTTCCAGTCTGCCCCTTGCATGGCTGGCGCATTGATCATCACAAACCAGTTCTCATTTCCTTCAGGTGCATTGCCTTTTTCCATTTTGGAACTGATGTTGATGTAAATGGTCGGATCATCATGAAATTTCTTTTCTTTGAAAAGGCAGTCAAACTCCTTTTCATATGTCTCGCTGAAAAGGATATTGTGCAGGTGCAATGCAGGAAATTCTCTTTTCATTCCCCAATAAAAAATCAGCGCACTGCTGCTTCTTTCATTGCGCAAAATCCTTTTTGCTCCTTGTTCATCGCCAAGCAATTTCTTGTAGGTAAAATATGCATCCACATTGCTGATCACCGCATCTGCCGGAATGAAACTGCCATTGGCGATGATTCCTGTTGCTTTTCCCCCTGCAGTGACAATTTGCTCAACATGGCTGTTCAACACAAATCGTACGCCCTTTTTTTCTGCCAACGCAATCAATGCATTGGGAATATTGATCATCCCGCCATGCGGATAATAGGTTCCCTGATTTTGCTCAAGGTGAGGAATCAGGCTCAACATGCCAGGTGCGCTGAAAGGATTGCTGCCATTGTATGTGGCGAACCTGTTGAAGACCTGAACGGCTTCTGGCGTGATGAACCTGCTTCTGTTGAAACCGTCAAGGGTATTGAAAAGATAAGGGAATTTTACAGTACGAAGGGCATCTACAACGCGCTTGTGCAACCAGGTAGCACGCTGGTGGAGCGAGTGGTTTAAAAAAATGGTGCCCACTTTTTCATAGACCTGCTCAGCATCACGGAGGTACTGCAGCACATGTTCAGCGGGCTCTCCCACAGCTTCTTGCATTTCATTTGCAAAGGCCTGAGGGTTTGTAAATGCATCCAGCCTCTTGCCATTTTCAAAAAAATAACGGCAGGCAATGGAAACAGGCTCGTAGGTAAAATAGGATTTGATATCCTCCCCCGCCAAAGAAAACAATTCTTCCACATTGGCCGGTTGGGTGAAAAGAGAGGGGCCTGCATCAAACGAAAATCCATCTTTTTCAATCAGGTACAACTTGCCACCGGCAACCTCATTTTTTTCGTGCACCTCTACCTCAAACCCTTTTACCGCAAGCCGTATCGCGGTAGCAATGCCTCCGATGCCGGCACCAACAACAATGGCCTTAGTGGTTTTCATTGCTCATTGCATTGTTTTTATCAAGATATGCATCCAGCATAGGTAACGCAATCTTGAACCACTCAGTATAATGCTCAGGATGATTTGCCATCTTTCCCCGGAGTTCCTCCATGTTCATATAACAATAATCAGCCACTTCATCCTTGTTGGGAAAAACCTGGCCATCGTATTCACCAATCAATACATGATCAAACTCATACTCAGTCAGCTCGTTGTCCAATGCAGCTTTGTAAATGAAACTGAAAGCAGGGTCTACGGAAGTTTCAAAACCCAATTCCTCTCTCATCCTTCTTGTGGCGGCCTGGCTGGGGGTTTCATCGGGATAAGGATGACTGCAACAGGTATTTGTCCACAAACCACCGCTGTGATACTTCTCGAAGGCACGGCGCTGTAAAAGCATTTCTCCTTTGCTGTTGAAAAGAAAAACGCTGAAAGCCCTGTGCAGCAAGGCTTTTTGGTGCACCTCCATCTTCTCCATCAGCCCGACAGGCTCATCCTGTTCATTCACCAAAACCAAGAGTTGTTCTTGAGGAATATTCATCTGATCAGGGAATTGATATGTTGAGTGCTTTCAGAAAATCTTTTCCCAAAGGACTGACACCGGGATCAAAATACCCAACCAATCTTCCCTGTTCATCAATGATGTACTTTGAAAAATTCCAGGCAGGCGCTTCCTTGTTCCATCCATTTTTTGCAGGATCAGAGAGCCATGCAAAAACCGGATGCTGTTCCTTTCCCTTCACTACGCTTGATTTAGCTGCAATGGGAAACTCAACACCATAATTTTTTTTGCAAAAGGAAGCGATCTGTTCATTGCTTCCTTTTTCCTGGGCCTTGAAATCATTGGCAGGAAAACCCACAATGATGATTTCCCCTTTTGCCTGGGCATACAAGGATTGCAGCTCTTCATACTGCCCTGTATAACCGCAATCACTGGCCGTATTGACAATCACAATCTTTTTGCCTTTGTATGCAGCAAAAGAAGAGGGCTCACCAGATATTGTCTCAAAAGGAATGTCATACAAGGATACCGTTGGAACACCCTTTTGTTCAGGAACTACCACCCGGCTGTTGACCCCAAAAAAACGGGTGATGCCTGTGAGGGCAGGATAAACAGATTTCAAAATATTTTGTCTTGTGCTCATGTTGCCTTGTATTTTGGATGATGAACATGCCCAGGCTGTAACCATTATCACTAAAGCGGCTATGCCAATTTTCACTGCTGTTTTCATCAGGTATATTTAAAAACTTTCTTTAGCATTTCCACCTTCCCTTTGAATGGTGCATACAACAAGGGTATATCAAACCATGAGCGGGAATGCAGCACAGCCTTGGGCCTGGTGAATGTTTCAAATCCAAACTTTCCATGGTACTGTCCGGTTCCACTGGGCCCTACACCACCGAATGGGAGGTGTGGATTACCCAAATGAATCAGGCTGTTGTTGATGCAAGATCCGCCGAAGCGCAACCTCGACAAATAAAATTCCTGCACCTTGCGGTCTTCCGCATAGATGTACAAAGAAAGTGGAAAAGGATTTTTCTCCACCCATGCAACGACTTCCTCCTGATGATCAAAACCAATCACAGGAAGGATAGGACCAAAAATCTCTTCCTGCATCACAGGGTCTTGGATGGTAATATTTTCAAGGATGGTGGGTTCAATGTAGAGGTCGGCTTCATTGCTTCTTCCCCCACTGACAATTTTTGTCGGATCCAGGTATTGAGACAGTTTTTTGAAACGCTTGTTGTTGATGATTCTGCCAAAGTCTTCACTCTTCATCGGATCCTCACCAAACATTTTCTTGACATTATCCTTGATCTTGGACACCAGCTCCTCCTTGACGGCATTGTGCACCAACACATAGTCTGGTGCAACACAGGTTTGCCCTGCATTCATCAGCTTGCTCCATACAATTTTTCTGGCCGTATACGCAATGTTGGCAGAGCGATCAACAATACAAGGACTCTTGCCACCCAATTCAAGGGTTACCGGCACCAGTTTTTTGGCGGCCATCTCCATGATTTTCTGTCCCACGCCAGTACTCCCTGTAAAAAACACATGGTCAAAACGCACCTGACTCATCATGGCAGGAATCACTTCTCCTCCCACGCCTTGCACTACATGCACATGGTCCTGGGTAAAAATGGAAGCAATGATTTTTTCTACCACCATTGCTGTATG
>JBJOOI010000244.1:0-3562 GCA_046051375.1 Bacteroidota bacterium
ATCCTATCCATTGCTATGGTTTTTAAAATGAAGGTTCAACTTGATAACGCCTTTTTTCATGGGTATTTATATTTTACAAATAACCATGAAAAAAAACGTCATCGGCTCATTTAATTAGCCATGGAGTATACTTTTTTGCCCTTTTGAACCTTACTCAGGCAGCAATACATGCTCAACGGCAAGTTGCTTGCAGAGCGCATTGAAACCTGCCACATCTTTTTTAATCAGCTGATCCATGTCTTGCTTGAGCACCAACCATTCTGTATGCAATTCCGCATAGCGGGCTTTTTGTCCTGCAGTAACATAAGGTACATTAGAATTGACTTCGCCATGAACAAAAATGATATTGGCACTAAGCTTGTTCACGAAGTTGATCACATCATCGTAGGACTGGCTCTTGGGCTGAATGAGCTTGTCTTCGAGGGCTTTCAGCTTTTCGTTGATTTCCTTGCCCAGCTTAACCACAGCAGCTTTTGATGGATCATTTTCAATCAATGCATTGAGTTGACTGATTTGTTTTGAAAGGTTGCGCATTCGCGTAACCGCAACATGAATATCCGTAACATCCTGTTCAAGTTTTTTGAGCAGTTCGTCCTGTTCAACAAAATCAGCCTGCCCGACATTGACCCTTGGGTCTTGCTGGATTACCATAGGGGTTGAATGCTCCTGTCCATCAACCTTCAATACCACAACATAGATGCCGGGTACTGCCCTGCCACCACCATAGCTTCCCTCGATGTAAACATCGTCAATGGTAGGCATTTCCTGCCTTCTGAGGGTCCATACAAAACGATTCAGTCCTTTCTTAACCGTCAGCAGGGGCTCTTCCTTGTAGCTGTTGTTTGAAGTGGCTTTGTCGAAGGCCTTGTTGCTGAATGACCTGAGTACCTTTCCCTGCTGATCCCTGACTTCAATCCTTAGGTCCTTGATTGAATCAGCATGGTTGGAAAGTTGATAGTAAATGACCGCACCAGTGCTGGGATTGGCCCCAGTAGTGATGGGATATGATTGTTTCATTTCCTCATTGCCATCAAACATGCTGTATCCGGAAACCCTGAAGGTTTCAGCCACCGGCAATAACCTTGCCTTGTCATTGGCAGCAGGATCAAAGCTCCTGATGGGCTGCAGATCATCCAGGATCCAGAAGGCACGGCCCTGTGTGGAGGCGATGAGATTTCCCTTGTGCACCTTCAGGTCAGTGATGGGCGTGATGGGAAGGTTGCGCTGGAGGTTTTTCCAACTGGCACCATCATCATAAGAAATATAGAGACCTGTTTCTGTTCCGGCAAACAATAGACCCTTCCTTCTTTCATCTTCTCTCACCACCCTTAAAAAGGCACCGTAAGGAATACCATTCACAATCTTTGTCCAGGTTTTTCCGTAATCATTAGACTTGTAAGCGAAGGGAGTAAAATCATTGGTCTTGTACTTGTTTGCCGCAATGTAAACAGTGGCAGGATCATGTGGTGAAACTTCAATGGCATTGATCAGTGCTTCTCCTAAATCCTTGGGGGTGATGTTGGTCCAGCTCGCTCCTCCATCTTTGGTGATGTGCACCAGGCCATCGTCGCTGCCTGTGTAGATGACCCCTTTCTCCTTGTCTGACTCCATCACATAGGTAATGGTGCAGTAGTTTTCTCCGCCTGCACCCTCGTTGGTATAAGGATAACCGCTGATGCCCATCTTGGTGGTATCGTGTGTGGTCAGGTCAGGAGAAATGGGGGTCCAGGATTTGCCCATGTCGGTGGTCTTGAACAACCTGTTGCCCGCATGGTAATAGACATTTTTTTCGTGCTTTGAATAGAGAATCGGTGCATTCCAGTTGAACCTGTATTTCATGTCCTTGGGCTGCATGGCCTGGTATTGCACGGGATGAACCATCACACCTACACCCTCACTTGTATTGGCATCCAACAGCTCGATGGTGCCTTGATAACTTCCCCCCATCACATAGCGTGGATTGTTGGGATCAAAGCCAAGAAAAGCTGATTCACCACCGGCAGAATAGTTCCACTGGCGTTCTGTAATGCTGCCACCACTGGTATTGCGGCTGGCGATGCGAACAGAGGTATTGTCTTGCTGACCGGCATAAATGTTATAAGGAAAAAGATTGTCAACATTGATCCTGTAAAACTGAGCTGTGGGCTGGTTGTTTTGTGCAGACCAGATCTTTCCACCATTGAAAGTAACTGCAGCGCCACCATCATTGGCAATGACCATGTTCTGGTTGTTTTCAGGGTTGATCCAGAGCTGGTGGTAATCACCATGGGTTCCACCAAGGTTTTTCCAGGTTTTACCACCGTCTTCAGATTTCAATCCGGCAGCACCCAACACATAGACTGTATTCTCGTTTACTGGATCTGCAAATACTTCAATATAGTACCAGGCCCTAGAGATCAGTCTATGATCCTTGCTGATTCTTGTCCAGTTGGATCCTGCATCGTTTGAAACAAAAAGTCCACCCTGCTCCTTCTGAGTGTCACTCTCAACCAACGCATATACTTTATTGGGATTGGACAATGAAACGGAGACGCTCATTTTACCCAATTCCTTGGGCAAACCATTCTGGATTTTCTCCCAGGTTTCTCCACCATCTGTGCTCTTGTACAAGCCAGATCCTTTACCACCACTTTGCACGGCCCATGGCAGACGGCGATGGTCCCACATGGCTGCATATAAAACCCGGGGATTGCTCATGTCCATGTTCAAATCAGCACATCCGGTATTCTCATCCACATAAAGCAAATGTTTCCATGTCTTTCCACCATCTTCGGTTTTGTAAATGCCCCTTTCTTTTGAAGGACCATGCAAAGCACCTTGTGCTGCAACATAGGCCACATCAGGGTTTGTAGGGTGAATCCGAATGTTGGCAATATGGCGGGTCAATTCAAGACCAAGGTGTTTCCAGGTTTTACCGGCATCGGTTGAGCGGTAAACACCATCACCATAGGATGTCGTCACGCCACGGGGGGCATGCTCGCCCATTCCCACATAAACAACATTGGCGTCAGAAGCAGCAACAGCAACTGCTCCAACGGATCCGGTTTTGAAATAACCATCAGAAATGTTTTTCCAGCTTTGGCCTGCATCTTCGGTTTTCCAGACACCGCCACCGGTGGTTCCCATATAATAGGTTTGGTTGTTTCCTTTTATGCCAGTGGCAGTAACTGAGCGACCGCCACGGGTATGCCCAAGGTTGCGCCACACCAAGGGCTTGAAGTAGGTTTCGAGGTCAACCGATGGAACAGCAGGAAGCTCGGGGGATTTGGCCAGTTTTTTTTGAGCGGAAAGATCCGATACAAACAGAACCAAAAAGGAAAAAATAAAAACCAGATTTTTCTTGGTGCGCAGCATGTAAACCATAGAGGAATGTTTATTCCTCTAAGGTAAGCAATTCGTTTTGACCATTTCCCGTTCAACCCATTGGAAGGTTCTGTAAAACCCCTAATTTCTTTTGAATTCTAGTCCGCGCAACTTCAAATCTTTGCCATTCAGCGGGAATACATTGTTTTCACCCGCCCACTTGTTCCAGGCAGCTTCCAGTTCTTTTACTTTCTCAGGA
>JBJOOI010000245.1:0-3561 GCA_046051375.1 Bacteroidota bacterium
TGAGGTTATCGTAACGTTTTTGGTCAAACCATTTTGCCTTACCGCGCTTACAAGATACGCGCCTTCGGCGCGGAGCGTCTGAAACGAAACATCTTTCCAACTATCCGGCACGGCAGGAAACACCTCAATAAACCCTGCATGCGACTGCAGCATCATTTCCTGCACACCAGATGCAAAGGCAAAATTCCCCTCCAGGGTAAATGGCCGATAGGTCATCCCGGAATACCCGGATTTTGTTTGATCGCCGTTGACATGAAAGCTGTTCACCGAGCAGAAAGCCTTGGCAAAAATCTGTAAAGCTTTTGCTGCCCCATCGCCATCTTTGGCCCTTGCCTTCATGTTCGAGAGCCATGCATAAGAATAGCCACACCATCCTGAGGGCCCAATGCTATCGAGTTGATGAAGCGAATTTTGGATGATGGTTTTTTCTTTGGTACCATTTTCAGCCTTGATCAGCCCCAAAGGGTGGATGGACAACAGGTGTGAAAAATGACGATGCGATGTTGCATAAGGAACCCCGGGTGCTAAGTTCAGCGCATTGTTTTCTGAGATTGAAAAAGCAGGAAGTTGCATCAAAATAGAATCCCAATGAGCGGCCATTTTTTTCAAACCCAATTCAAGGGCCAGTTCCTTCGCTGCTTTGAAGTTGAATTTCATCAATGCGAGATCATAATTGGTATTGTCATTGAACCATGCTTCCAGGCTGTTGCCGTTGATTTCCGGGCTTGAGCTAATAGGAAGTTTTCTGAAACCATTTTTGTTGATGACCGTCAGTTTTTCAAGATAGGTAGCAGCTGCAGCAATCCATGGGTATGCCCTATTTTTCAAAAACTCCTTATCCATACTGTATCGCCATTGCAAGTAATAATGATGAGAAAGCCAGGAAGAAACTGTTGGCGAAAGTGCATATTGAATCCATCCCCCCATTTCGGTACCGTCTAACGTAGTGACACCTGGAACATTCAAGCCATCCACCCCAAAATACAATTGGGTGTAGCGCTTGTAGTTTTCCTTGTTTTGGTCTAGGTGGTCAAGGTAGGCTATACCTTCTTCGAGATGGTTTGCGCTGTAGGCAGGCCAGTAGCTCAGTTCTGTGTTGAGGTCGTGATGGTAGTCGCCTTTCCATGGTGGAATCCTTCCATTGTCTGCTGTCCAGATGGCTTGAAGGGAAATGGGTGGCGCACCTTTTCTTGAGGTAGATCCAAACTTGTATTGCTCGAGATACCACTGTTTTTCAATCAGCTCATCTGGAATTCGAATCGCTGATTTGTTCCAAAAATTCGCCCACCATACCTTGTGTGAGGCGTGGTCTTGGTTGAAACCGGCGGAGAGGTGTTTTTCTAATAGCACTTCATTGGTTTCTGGAATCTTGAAACGTTGATTGGTGCTCGAGATTGTCCAGACGCCTTCTATGGTTTTGTTGTCAACCTGTTTCCACAGGAGGTTGATTGTATAAGCAAAACCACCCCAGCCCTCTTGTTTGTAGCTGTTGCTGTTGCCCAGTTTTGAGATCTTTCCTTGTTGATAGCCCAGCCTGGAAAGGTCGTCTCCCTTTACCGGATCTCCTGTATTCCTTGTTGCTCCGGTATACTGCGGAGCAATAAGGTTGATGTCAAATCCTTCCGGCACATTCTCCAGTCTGATCCAACCAACAGGAGCAGTTGCATGCACAAAACTTTTCAAAACGGTTCCGTTTTTCCAAGTTACTGTTGAGGTAGCGGTTTTGAGGTCTATGGAAGCGGCGGATTGTGCTCCCCAGCTCTTGATGGGCACCTCTATGGCCCCACCGGGAATCTTGCTGGGTGCAGGCTCCCTGTCGTAAGGATGATCAAAAAGTTTTTGAACGGTGTCGTATTGTTTTTTGGCAACCTGTTCTTGCACCCACCTGAAACTGAATTCTTCCCTGTGCAGGCCTTTCATGGGCCTTTCATCCCAAAGGTCCGCCCTGTCCAAGGACAATCTCAGGTTGCCGTTTTTTTCCCAGATCAAGGCCCCCAGCATTCCATTGCCAATCGGCAGGGCTTCATCCCAACGCTTGGCCAGCGTGTCAAACTGAAGATTGTGCTTTTTTTCCTGTGCAGATGTTTGAATAGCGAAGCTGCAAATGAAAAGCAGCACCCAAATGGTTTTTGTCATGTGGGTTAAGGTAAGAAAAATCAGGAAGTTGGGCCCTAAATCACTTCAGCTTTTTGATGTATCTCTTGTTGATCTGGTATTGGTAAACGCGTTTGTCGAATTCGGTTCTTTCCCTTTCAATCAAAGTATCGTTGGTGGATGCATACACCCCAAACTTCTTATTGAT
The DNA here is from genome assembly GCA_046051375.1 of Bacteroidota bacterium. Classification (GTDB taxonomy): domain Bacteria; phylum Bacteroidota; class Bacteroidia; order Chitinophagales; family Chitinophagaceae; genus Pollutibacter. The sequence goes on from JBJOOI010000245.1 coordinate 2,303, forward strand.
CATTTGCAAACAATCGGAACGCAGTTTGTTTTGAATCGTAGCGTCCTTGTTTTTTGATCCAAGTACATGGTTGATCTGATCGATGGATGTGTACTCTCCAAGTGATGAATTGTTGAGGATGATTTCCAAGACAGAGCGCTCCTGTTCGTTCAGCACCGACAAGAACGGAGATGATTTATCAACCTCAAGTGTTTTGGGCTTATCCTGTTTTGGCAATGTTTGTATCATAGCCTTTTTTCTGGACAAAATGATGAGGATGATGATCAGAAAGAAAGCAGACAGCATCAGGTAGTATTTTATGCTGTTGATGAATCTTGAAACCGCGAATGGATCATCGTTGTAAAGATGCTGCGCTGTTGGCGTGAAATCGGTTGATTTGATGTTGATGGAAGAAAGGCTGTCGTTTGATGGTTGGTAGAGGTAAATCGTCGAATCTGTTGTGATGTAAAACCCCTGTCTGTTCTTCACCTCATTGGCTGCAAGCAGTCCGGCTTTTTCTGAAGAAAGTTTAGCAACATTGTTGTTGTTGAAGTCAAACAGCCCCCAAAAATCGCCTTCTCCTTCCATGATCAATCCAAATTTTGTAGGGATGATCTGTCTGTGATCGGTTAAAAACTCGGAACGAATCTCCGAGGACAGGAATTTTGGTTCTTTCCACCAGCTGGCCGTTTCGAGGTCAAGGCATTGCACGCGGTAGCGTTTGTCTTCTTTTTCTTTTGGTGTGATTTCATATACATCATGGGCCTCAAGATAGGCCAGGTAGATGCGGTTGTTTTCAAGGTCGGGACAAACCAGGCTGTTTCGGATTTGGGAAAATTCAATTTCCTCGTTCAAACGAACGATGAACCACTCTTTTGCTTTTTCATCGTAGTAGCGCAATCCGCCATTGGTTTTCCAGAACCCCCAACCGCCCAGGCTGTAGATTTTGTTTTTCCAGACGAAGGTGTAGGCACCGAAATTATAGCCCTCAAAACAGGTATTATCGATCCGTTTGATATCAGAAGAATCTGATAAATATACTTTTCCTGATCCATCGACCAGGGAAAACAGCTGACCATTCTTGGTTAGGTAATTATGGTTGGCCTGACCGCATTCCAATTCTTTTGGGAGAGTGAGGATTTTGTTTTCCGGGAAGTTGCCCTTGATCTGAACCTGCTTGTTGGAATTCTCCTTGATCAGGGATAGCAGGTTTTTTTGTGCAACCGCAGACAGTGAGAAACAGGAAATGATGAAAGGAAGCAACAGGTGTTTCATCCTGC
>JBJOOI010000246.1:0-4946 GCA_046051375.1 Bacteroidota bacterium
TAGATGCGATTGATGCAAAGCCTGTTTACCTTTGCAGCCTGTTATGGGACAAAAAAAACTGATTCGCTTTGCTGAAATAGCCACCTTCGACCATGTGTTGCAGTATCCTGAAAATACTGCTGGCAAATGGCATGAACGGTTCAATAATACCAACCCCATCGTCCTTGAATTGGCCTGTGGAAAAGGAGAATACTCGATTGGTTTGGCCACATTGTATCCCAACAAAAACCTGATTGGCGTTGATGTAAAAGGCAACCGCATCTGGGTGGGAGCAAAAAAGTCTTTGCAGGCAGGGATGAAAAATGTTGGTTTCATCCGGTCGCAGATTGGCATGATCAACAATTATTTCGCAGCGGGCGAAGTAGATGAGATATGGCTTCCTTTTCCTGACCCTCAGTTGCGCATTTCAAAATCCAACCGCAGGTTGACGCATCCTGAATTTCTCAGAAAATATCAACAAATACTCAGGCCCGGTGGTTATATCAATCTAAAGACGGACTCTCCGGTATTGTATCAATTTACAAAATTGGTAATTGAACTTTACGGATTGACTTTGTTGGAAGATAGTGATGATATCAGCAGGGATCTTAAACAAAACCAAGAGCTGCTGATCAAAACACATTACGAAGGCCTTGATATTGCAAAAAGCAAAAGGATTCATTACCTGAAATTTGCATTACCAGGCTTCATCGACCCAACATTGGATGAGCGTCTTTCAATAATGGTAAGAGAAATTGAAACAGCGCTAACTGAAGGATTGAAGGATGAAAAAGAAACTGATTGAAGGTGAGCATTTTTACTACAATGAACAAGGCTATATGGTGCTTACTGCCAAGTACCACCTGGACAATGGAAACTGTTGCGGAAACGGTTGCCTCAATTGCCCTTACGACCATATCAACGTTCCAGAACCAAAAAGAAGCGAACTGAGAAGCCGACTGGAGCATGAAAAAAAATCTGACTACTAAACAAGCCTCTGTTCCCTCCTCTCAAAGAAATTTTTTTGAAGATGTTTTCGATGTTGTCCGACAGATTCCCAAAGGACGTGTAACCAACTATGGTGCCATTGCCAAATACCTTGGTTCGGGACTCTCATCAAGAATGGTGGGCTGGGCAATGAATGCTTCACATGGTCTTCATCCCCCGATTCCAGCCCAAAGGGTAGTCAACCGCAATGGCATGCTCACTGGTAAACATCATTTTCAAACACCTACACTCATGCAGGAACTCCTCGAAAAAGATGGCGTAGCCCTTCTCAACGATAAAGTAGTTGAATTTTCCCAGCGCTACTGGGATCCTGAAAAAGAATTGTAACGAATTTCCTTACACGTAATATGGACTGATCAGGAGGTACACTATCACCCCTGTTACAGACACATAGAACCAGATCGGCCAGGTGATCCTTGCCAATTTCTTGTGTGCAGGCCATTCAGCCACCAATGCCCTGTAAGAAGTAAACAGGATAAAGGGAAGAATGATGGCAGCAAGAATGATATGCGTGATCAGGATAAAATAATAGACATAACGGATGGTGCCTTCACCACCAAAAACGGTTGAATCCGATAACAGGTGATGACAAATGTAGGAAACCAGGAACAGCAGTATTGATGGCAGCATTGATCTGTGCAAACAAGTGTACATTGAAAGGCAGCTCCAATTCAAGTTTGATTTTGGAGAGGAAAACAACCGCTACAAAAACGATGATTGAAAATAGAATGATCAGTAAACTGGCTCTCTTGTCGTTTTTTTGAATGCTTGCAGGTAACATGTTTCTGGTTTTTATTTTCTGAAGAGATTTCTTTTTTTCTTCTTGTCTCGCTCCATGTTCAGGAGCACAACGTCCTTGATGAGCTTATCGAGGTTCACACTGTCCAATCCATTGTACCAACCCCTTACTACCCTGTCACGGTCCAGAAGGAAAAACCGGTCTGTATGGATGAACCCTGTGTCGATATTTCCGTTAGAGGCAATGGAGGCCTTGAATTCGTTAAGGGCGATGTCGTACAATTCGTTTCTGTCTCCCGTCAGCATAAACCAGGTATCGTGGTCGATACCAAATTTATCGCCATAAGCTTTCAGTGCCTGAACGGTATCGCGAACTGGATCTACTGTAAAGGAAACAAACCTCACAAGAGAATCAGTTTTCTTGAATGCCGTCTGCAACTTTTTCATGTTGCGGGTGAGCTTGGGGCAAATTGAAGGGCAGGATGTAAAAAAGAAATCGGCAATGATGATTTTACCGCCCCAATCTTCCAGGCCCACTTCTTTCCCAAATTGATTCTTAAGTTTGAATGGCCTGACCTTGTGCCAGACAGTATCATTGACCTTTTTCCCTTTATCCATTTTTACCAGAACGGTATCATAAAAATAGCGACGGGGCATTTTAATGGCATCCTTGCTCAGGCTGCTGACGTACAAATAACTGGCAATCGGCAGCAGTGTAACCATTAAAAGGGCAAGAAGGGTAGTTTTTTTCATCTATGTTAATGTAGAAACAAAAAAAGCACCATTCGGTTGTAACCAGAACGATGCTTTTTGATTTTAATACTCAATATCAATGGTGCTCGCCGGCTTCATGTGTTGCAGCAGGAGCAGTAACCGCTTGTTTAGGATTGTAGGTATTTCTGAGGTTCTTCCAGGAATTGCCCTCATAAAGGAAGGCAGCGATGAACCAGACGAAAAGCAACAAAGGCACCACAATGGTCATGATCAGGTTCTTTACTTCTTCTCCAAGGTGCATAAATACACCAACAATATAAAAGGCTTTTGCAAGGGAAAGGATAACAATCACCCCTTTCAAAAACAATTTCAATCCCTCTGCCATGGGTAAGGCATACATGCCAAGACCCATTCCAAGTTCAATAATGGTAATGACGGACAAGATGACCGTTGTTCTGATGATCTTGCTTACAACCTCTTTTCCACCTGGTTCGTGGTGAAACGTGATTTCCTGTACTGAGTGTTCCATATGAATTTCTTTAAGGGTTGATTAGATGAGATAGAAGCAAAGGAATACAAATACCCATACCAGGTCTACGAAATGCCAGTAAAGTCCGGCCTTTTCAATCATCCAGTAATGGCCTTTCCTTTCAAAGGTTCCATTGATGGCCATGATCAGCATCACGATGTTGATGACAACTCCAGACGCTACGTGGAAACCGTGGAAACCGGTGATACCGAAGAAGTAACCACCAAAGGCAACTGGTCCGGGTGTACCCACATGGTGTCCGTCATGTGCAGGAACATTGGCAGCAGGTCCCCATGGATTCATGGTTACGGTTGTTCCTATATTTTCAATTTGACCATTGATCAACACTGCATGATCTCCGGTGATAAGGTGTGTCCACTCCCATGCCTGACAGCCAAGGAAGGCCAGACCACCAATTACGGTCCAGATCATCCATTTGATAACACCTTTCTTGTCCATGTTATGACCAGCATGAACGGCCAATACCATGGTAACTGAACTCACAATGAGAATGAAGGTCATCAAACTCACGAAAGCCAACGGAAGATTGGCATGACCTGCGAGAGGGAATGCGTTGAATACTTCGTTGGGATCAGGCCAGTAGTTCTGGCTGAATCGAATTGTTCCGTAAGAGATGAGGAATGCTCCGAAAGTGAATGCGTCACTCATAAGGAAATACCACATCATCAGTTTTCCATACTCAACGTTGAAGGGGCTTTTGCCACCACTCCACCATTTGGTTTCCGTGTGTGCTTGGGCTGTTGCCATGCTTTTGCTTGTTTAAAGGTTCAACTCACCAGGATTTATTTCATCCAGGTGAAAAATATAAATAAGTAGATCCATAAAGCATCTACAAAATGCCAATACGTTGCTGCGATTTCAAGGGGCACTGTGCTGTAGCTCCTGGTGGAACTGTTCAGCGCCCTGATGGCAATCACAACCAATGCTACCACCCCGCCGAGTACGTGAACACCGTGCATCCCGGAAATGGCCAGCAGGAATGAGTAAGATGCATTGGAACCTGCCCCAATGAGGCGGATATCCTGTGCAGCAAACTGCTTGAATCCTGCTACTTGCAGTACAATAAAAAGAACTCCCAACACCGCTGTAACCACAAGCAAACGCCTGTAATTGATCATTTCCCTCTTTTTCAACGCTTTCAATGCAAGTTGCACCGTAACGCTGCTGGCCAGAATGGTGGCTGTTGAATACCAAAACATTACCGGTATTTCAATCATCAGCCAACTGGCCTGGCTTCTTTTCACAATGTAAGCAGAAGTCAATCCTGCAAACATCATCAAAATACTGCCTATTGCTACCCATAAGGTAAACTTATGGGGATGAATTTTTCTTTTCTGCTCGCTTATAACCTGGCTCATGGTATAATTATGATTTACGATCAGTAAAATGAATCTTGTTCAAAAAAATCACGTTTTCAATCCTCACACTGGTCTGGTCCTGGACAGGTTGTTTGTCTGCCAAAAGGGCCAACAATACAACCGGAAGATAAATGTAGGAAGTGAACATTACCCTGCGGGCTGCTTTCACATCCATCTCACGGAACAACCGTATGCATTGCCATACCATCACAAGGTTGGCCAATGATACGATGACCATGCTTACCATCCCAGACATGCCAAAGACCATTGGCATGACCCCTATCGGCAGCAACAACACTGAATACAGTATTGCCTGAACTGCTGCATACTTGGTAGGTCCTCCCCGGGAGGGCAACATCCTGAATCCAGCTCTGGTATAATCCTCATGCGTTACCCAGGCAATGGCCCAAAAATGAGGGAATTGCCAGAAAAACTGCAATGAGAACAGGATCCATCCGCCAACGCCAAGGTCTGCATCACCTGCAGCCCATCCAATCAAACAAGGAAGGGCTCCGGGTATTGCGCCAACCAACACTGCAATGGAATGAACCTTTTTCAAAGGGGTATAAATAAACCCATATAGAAAAAGACTTAAGCCC
>JBJOOI010000247.1:0-3542 GCA_046051375.1 Bacteroidota bacterium
GGAAGAAAACTGGCCAAAGAAACCAATGGTGCCTCATTCTTTGACATGATCAATCTTTTTTGACCAAGGCAAGCAATCCCTTCACTTCCAAATAGGTATATACCAGATAAATGAACATGCTGGAGAGCAAGGCTGGGGTATTCATGGCATTTCCTTTCCATTGAGCATAGAAAACCACCACCAAGGCCGCCAAGACCAGTTTAATGATGAATGAACCATACACGGACGACATGAATCCTGCAGTAGACTTTGATTGAAGGCCATTGTGCATCATCCAGAATGAGACCAATGTAAGTATGCAGATGAAAAGGTTACCAACCAGAAAAACATCCGTATCAAATCCCATTTTTTTTAGGGTCGAATAGAGGGAAGCTGCCAGAATATTGACGGCTACAAAAAAAATCAAAATTGGTCTGAGGGCTTTTCTCAACTTCATGTATCCTTTTTATTTGTTTCGACAATGATTTTCACCAGATTGAAAACCACTGCCAGGAGCGGTAGTATCCAGATCAATACTGGAGAGCCAAAACCCGCCAGTGGGTCCAGCTTCCAACCTATAACAAGTGCAATGACGATGGATCCGAAAAACTGTGCGCCAAGGCCCATATACTTCATCCAGGATCCGTCAGTTGATTTCTTTTTGGGGGGAATGGATGCCATATCAATCCTTTATCTCTTCCAATTCGGGTATGGCAATGACTGCAGTATCCAAAATCAATTCTGCCTTGCCTGAAAGCACATTCCTTACATTTTCCCAATATGCTTCCCTGTAAAGCATCTGCTTTTCCAAAGCATCAGCACGCAACTTGAGTTTTGTCAGCTCTCTCCTCTCCGATTGGCTGCCATATCCGGGTATATAATATTTCAGTGGAGTAAAACTGATCAAAGCCGTCGTAAGCACAACCAACATCACAAAAACAAAGCATGACACAATATAAACACTCAGCCTGGTCAGTTTAAACGTAACAACCTCCTCATAGGTATGGTCATTCATTACCACAAGCCGATACCGGTTGGTCAATCTTTTGAACCTGCTCTGTTTTGTGGTCTGTTCAGCCATTGTGAAAAATTGAAGAAATCAGGGTATAAAGTTACTGTTAATTGGCAAAACAGGGCCTTTTAAAATAGCAGGATTAGACGTATTTTTACATTCATTGAAACATGCCCAACATCATATGGTTTTTCAGCTTGCGAGGCCATTCCTTGTTTTGATGGGCATATTGATGGCAACAGGACTTCTGGCACAAGGAAACATCACCTATGACCTGATTAAGCCCAAGGCCTATGAAAACAGAAAGCTGGCATCGGAGCTGACCCCAGACAAGAAAATCAATCCCGTAAAAAGATTAAAGGAAAACATTGTTTCACATTACAATTTCCATTTCAATGCCAACCAAAAGCTGGCAAAGGTCGTTGCATCAGCGAAACAAGCCAACAAGGATACCTTCACCGCATTGATCCCATTTTTCAATTACAGCCTTGATCAAACAGCACAACAAAAACAAGAACTTGACTCAGTTGTGATCAAGGTAAACAATGGCATACTGCTGCATGACCTCAGGAATGATTGGGTAGATGACCTTTATTTGCTGATGGGCCAGTCCTATTTTTACCAAAAGAAATTTGACTCGGCTTATGATGTATTCCAATACATCAACTATAATTTCCAGCCCCGCAGCAAAGATGAGATTGGATTTGAAAAATCAATCGGTTCCAATATCAATGCAAATGGGAATGTATTCAATATCGCATCAAAAGAAAATAAATTTTCGCCACACAGGTTGGTGAGGAATGACGCCCTGCTTTGGATCATCAGAACTCAGATGGAATTGGGAAATGAGGATGATGCTGCTGGCATGATTGAAACCCTTTATCAGGACAACCTATTCCCCCAAAGATTAACCGATAAACTGGCGGAATTAAAAGCCTACCTGTTTTATAGAAAACAACAATCTGATTCGGCTGCTTTTTATCTGGAGAAATCATTGGGAGCATGTGAAGACAATGCTGAGCAAGCGAGAAGACTTTTTTTGATTGCACAGCTGTATGACAGATCCAAACAAAATAAAAAAGCAGACGCTTTTTTCGACAAGGCGATTGCCCTGACAACAGATCCTGTCATGGAAGCCTACGCCCTCATCTATCAGATTGGATTGACTTCAAATGAAACTGACCAGGAACAAAGGATTGATCAGCATGTAAAAGCCCTGATCAACATGGCCAACAAGGAAAAATACGCAGCCTACCGTTCCATCATTTATTCAGCAGCAGCTGAGATAGAAATGAAAAGAAATAATATCCCGAACGCAATAGGATACCTGATAAAAAGCAATGAATTCAATACATCTGATGCTGATATCAGAAACGCTGCGAATTTGAATATCGCAACGCTTGCATTCAACTCAAAGCAATATGAACTTGCCAAGAAATATTATGACAGCATCAATATTGGCAATCAAAAAAATCCTGAAGAAATCACCAGAAAAAAAGCGATTGCCAATGCACTTTTTGATGAATTAAAAATCGTGCATACTGAAGACAGCCTCCAAGCCCTTGCTTCACTTCCAGAGAAAGAAAGAGAGGCTCAATTGAAAACACTGTTGAAAAAATTAAAGAAGGAGCAAGGTTTGTCAGATGAGAATGAGAAGCAAAAAGGCAGCACCGCACCCAAAAATAATTTGCTGGATGATAATACGTCAAGCCTTTTCCCTGCAGAAACCAAAAAAGGGGAATGGTATTTTAACAATCCCTCACTCAAAGCACAGGGCAGCATTGCCTTCAAAAACAAATGGGGCGAGAGGGCCAATGGAGACAATTGGAGAAGGGCTGCAGCCCTGAATGCGGCCATGCGGTCCAACCTCCCCAAACAAACTGGAGCAGCAACTACTGATACGATTGCAACCGCTGACCTTTCCCTTGAGACGTTGCTGGAAAGACTGCCACTGACAGCAGAGCAACTGACAGCTTCCAACGAAAAGAAATTTGAAGCCTATCAAAAATTAGGCAGCATCTACAAGGACAAACTGGAAGACTGCAAAGAATCCATCACCTGGAATGAAAAACTGATCAATCAAAAACCCAATATTCCAGCGCTTGAAAAACTGTTGTTTGATCTTGCCTATTGTTACCGTCAAACCGGAAACAACTCCAAAGCCCTGTTTTATCAATCCCAATTGGCAGAAAAATTTCCAGCCAGTGAAATGAATAAAATGTTGCGCGACCCTTTGAGCATCAGCAAGACAAAAAACGAAAAGGGCAAGCAGGTTACACAAAAATATGACAGGATTTATGACCTGTTTCTTTCTGGAAAATTTGCAGAAGCACGCGCGGAAAAAAGGATGGCAGATTCCCTGTATGGTGAAAACAATTGGTCTCCACAATTGCTCTACATTGAAGCGGTCTATTACATCAAAAACAAACAAGACAGCCTTGCCATCGTTGCATTGAACAAGATTCCTGCCCTTTATCCAAATTCTCCGCTTGCCATGAAAGCAGGACAGCTTGCTGATGCACTGAACAGAAGGGAGATCATTGAAAATGAA
>JBJOOI010000248.1:0-3537 GCA_046051375.1 Bacteroidota bacterium
GTCCAAGCCATATGCAGTGGTCAGAAAAAAACATGTGGATGATTTTGGAGGCCTGTTCAACCGTGTAAGCCTCAACCTTGGTACTGCTCCTGATCTGTCTACTACTGATCGCGCAGTAGCCTACAACAAGGGTTCAAAGGATTTGCCATTGGAGGCACTTCTTTTTCAATATGGAAGATACCTGTTGATCAGCTCATCGAGAATCGGAGGCTTGCCCGCCAATTTGCAGGGCTTGTGGAACAATGAAGTCAAACCGGCCTGGTACTCCCAATACACCACCAACATCAACATCCAGATGAACTACTGGCTGGCGGAGGTTACCAATTTGCCTGAGGTTCACATGCCCATGCTGGACTGGGTTGAAAACCTGGGAAGAGTACAGAAAACCAGCACGGATTCTGTTCTCAAAACCAATGTGGGTTGGGTTGCTTACAGTACCAACAATATCATGGGTGGATCAAGCCGCTGGAGATTGCACCGGCCAGGCAGCGCCTGGTTGAGCCAGCATTTCTGGGAACATTTCATGTTTACACAGGACACAGCTTTCTTGAGGAAAAGAGCTTACCCACTCATGAAAGAGTTGGTAAAATATTGGGAAGGACATCTGGTAGAGGGCAAAAATGGCAAACTGATTACCCCAGACGGATGGTCGCCTGAGCATGGACCTGGTAAAAATGAGGGAGACAAAAATCCCTATCCAGGAGCATCCTATGATCAGCAGATCGTGTATGATTTGATGAGCAATTATATTGAAGCGGAAAAAATACTGGGTATCGATAAAAACAACCTGGCAAAAGTTCAAGCCATGCAGGCCAGGTTATTGGGTCCACAGATAGGCAAATGGGGGCAACTACAGGAATGGATGGAAGACTGGGATGATTCAACAGATCACCATCGGCACAACTCACACATGTTTGCTGTTCATCCAGGAAGACAAATTGATACCCGCAAAACACCCGAATGGGCAGCAGCGGCAAAACGATCCATGATTGCCCGTGGCAACATCAGCACAGGGTGGAGTTCTGCCTGGAAAATGAACATCTGGGCCCGCCTTTTTGAGGGCGATCGGGCACATGATTTTGTACGTGAATTGCTCAAGCCTGTGACGCCAAATGCCCCGGCAGGTCAGCGAAGTGGCGTTTATCCCAATCTGTTCGGTGCCCATCCGCCTTTTCAAATGGATGCCAATTTTGGTTATACTGCAGGCATTGCTGAAATGCTTTTGCAAAGCCAAAATGGAGTTATTCATTTTTTGCCAGCCCTTCCATCTGTATGGCAGGAAGGAAAGGTCCAGGGGTTGAAAGCCCGTGGAAATGTCCTGGTGTCCATGGCATGGAAAAACAATCAACTTCTTCGCGTGGATTTGAAGGCTTCGAAAAATGGTGAGCATACCATCCTGTACAAAGGCAAAATGGTCAAGTTGAAATTGAAGGCTGGCTTGAACTATCATTTAGATGGTAACTTGAACTTGCACTAAATTTATTTGCCTTTAAAAAACATCAAGATCATCATCAATACAACAAAATGAAAAAAATGATTTCAATCTTCCTCTGTCTTGCCTTAACATCAGTTTTGATTGCACAGCAGCCAAGCAAGAATCTTTCCATCAATGGAATATACCCATCCCTGGCCATGTACAATCAGGAGGGGGAATGCGGTACCGGAGCAGTGGTTCCATGGGCAGGAAAGTTATGGGCCATCAGTTATGGTCCACATTTGCCCTTCGGATCATCCGATAAACTCTATGAGATTTCCTCAACCATGCAACAGACCATTAGGCCTGAAAGCGTTGGAGGAACTCCCGCCAACCGTATGATACACACAGAGAGCAATCAGCTTTTCATCGGTCATTATGCCATTGATGCAAAAGGAAAAGTTCGTGTGATTCCGATTACAGAAATGCCTGGAAGGCTCACTGGTATTGCAAGGAGCATTACCGACCCTGCGAATAAATTGGTATTTGCTACCATGGAAGAGGGATTTTATGAAGTGGATGTGCATACCCTTTCGGTAAAATTATTGTTCAAAGACGGAAACGTCATGCGCAGGGAAGGTGCAAAAAGCCATGAAAGTGAGTTGTTGCAGGGTGTTCATGGCAAAGGTTTTTATTCTGGTCAGGGTGTTTATGTTTATTCAAACAATGGTGAAGCAGGTGAGAGGGCCAGGGTGGATCCAAAGATTGAAGCCGGCTCATTGTCTGAGTGGGACGGGAAGACATGGAAACTGATCAGAAGAAATCAGTTTGTTGAGGTCACAGGACCAGGAGGCATCCATGGGAATCCATCACCATCATCAGATCCTATTTGGTCAACCGGTTGGGACTACAAGTCTGTGATCATCGCTTGCAGGGACAATGGCAAATGGTCTTTTTATCGCTTGCCCAAGGCCTCCAATTCCTACGATGGGGCACATGGTTGGAATACCGAATGGCCCAGGATCAGGAATGTCGGAACAGATCAAAACAAAGATTTCATGATGACCATGCATGGCATGTTTTGGCGTTTTCCTGCGAGCTTCAAATCAAGCAATACCGCGGGTATAAGGCCAAGATCCTCATACCTCAAAGTTATTGGCGATTTTACCCGCTGGAACAACCAGTTGGTTTTTGGTTGTGATGACGCTGCCAAGAGTGAGTTTCTCAACAAAAGAAAAGAAAAGGGCGGCATACTCGGCCCAGGCCAATCCAATTCAAACCTTTGGTTCACTTCCCTGAAGACACCTGATAGCCTTGGCTCAACTGGCGCACAGGGATCTGTTTGGTACAATGAACAAGTTCAGGCAGGTGCAATTTCTGAACCTTTTCTTTTTGCAGGATGGGAAAAGCGTACAGCACTCTTCAAAAACCATGGCAATGCATCCGTTACTTTGGTGTTGGAAGTGGACAGGCTCGGAAATGGTAAATGGCAACTTCTTCAGCAATTGAATCTTTCAGCAGGGGGCTCGGTTGTGGTTCCTTTTGCAAAGGAGATCCAAGGCGAATGGATCAGGGTCAAATCATTGCAATCTTCAACCCTCTCTGCATCTTTTGTTTATGGCGACAATAAAAATCAGCTTATCAAACCAGCTGCCATGTTCAATGGTCTCAGCAAGGCTGTAGACCAAAATGGTTTGGGTGGATTGTTGCTTTCCTTGGGTGATGATAAGCGAAAGCTTGGAATCCTTGCCAATGCAAAAGACGGAAATGCTTCCATCGAATCCGGATATTATGAAATGGACAGTGCGATGAACATTGTCTTGAAAAACGAACTTACCAGTGCCACCATGATCAGGGATAAAGTAGCCATTCCTTCCCAGGTTGTCCAGGTAGAGCCTTCTTCCATTCTTTTGGTGGATGGTGCAGGAAGGCGTTGGAGACTGCCCCATGGTGGTGATGCCTATAAAGGATTGATGGAAAGACAATCACTGCGCATTTGCAGGGAAGTGGCCACTGAGCGCGATCTTTTCAACTGTGCGGGAACTTTTTATGAACTGCCATCAGAGAATGCAGACGGGTTTGCCAAGATCAGGCCCATTACCAGCCATGGACTGCGCATCAAT
>JBJOOI010000249.1:0-3523 GCA_046051375.1 Bacteroidota bacterium
ACAACATAAAAACCAATTCAGGTATTCTGTGATATCAAGTGTTCCTTTTTGTGCTTCTTCCAACTGAAAATAATACTCCTTTCGCTCTTTCAATATCTGACTGCTTATGCTGTAAAATCTTTTTGAACTGCCATCAGCAACTGCCAGTTGCCTGTCCATGATTGCCCTTCCAATTCTTCCATTACCATCATCAAACGGATGTATGGTTACAAACCACAAATGTGCAATGGCAGATTTTAAAACCGGATCGATTGATGGGGGTTGATTGATCCAATGCAATAGCTGATCCATCATCTGAGGAACGAGAGCTGAAGCAGGTGCTTCAAAATGAACTTTTTCTTTTCCCATAGGACCAGATACCACTTGCATGGGGTCAGAAGGTTCATTGTCTCTCCATTTTCCTGTCACTATTGTATACATCCCACTTCTTCCCGAAGGAAACAAAGCACTATGCCACCCAAAAAGTCTATCAGTTGTAAGTGGTTGGCGAAAACTATCCACTGCATCCATAACCATCTCTACAACACCTTCCACATCGCGACCTGCCTCGATATTGTTACCGGTTTCAATACCCAGTCTTCTGGCAATGGATGACCTCACTTCTTCCGCATTCAACAGCTCTCCCTCAATTTCACTGGACTTTACTACCTCCAAAGCCAGAGTGGCGAGATTGGCTTCCTCCTGAAGACCAAAACCCAATGCCTCCATTCTACCCAGGAGCCGCCCCTGTCTGTAACGCGTCTCTATGAGCAGTGGGGTAATCAGCTTCTCGTCCCATTTGAACACAGGCCAGGCTGCAAGTTGATAGATATATTTTGACATTTACCGCATTTTATGCAGTGAATATAGCCGTTTTTCTCCGCATTCTATTTATTTGCCGCATAGTTTACGATGAATAGAGGATATAATTGAATTAACCGCACTCAACAAATAAAATCCAGGTAATTATCGCGGTCAATAATAATGAAACTTACATTAGGGTATGCCTGATCGAAGGCCTTGGGCTTTTTCTATACTTGACTTTAATGAGTGAAATAAATGCATCACTGACAATATTCTGCCGAATTTAGTCAGTACACTGACGATTTTAGTCCAAATTTTGTCACCGCACTGACAATTTTAGGCCGAATTTAGTCAGTGGATTCAATATCAGGTCCTCCAATACACTGAGGTCTGCGAATTTAGCTTTGGTGTCTAACGAGCAAAGGACCATGCCGTTGCCAACCCAAACACCATTCCAACCTCAAAGGCCAATCAAACAATTTAAACGCGCTTCTCATGATTTTTAATCTTCCCATCGCAGACATCCAGCACAGAGACACCATTTTTGAAGATGATTTTTCCAACAATGTTGGAGGCTGGGAAATCATTGAAGATGAAGATGAAAAAGCCTGCATTGATAAAAGACATTATTTCATGGAAAACAAATCCAAAACCAGGTGGATGTTCTACCACAAAGAACTGCAGCGGGGTTTTCCGAAAAATTTTGTAATCAATACAGAAATCGAAATCCTCGATTACAAGGGTTATGGCCAGTTTGGACTGGTTTGGGGCTTCTCCAAGCCACACCATGTGCTCAACCGTTTTGTGGTTTCAACAGAAACAGATCGATTTACTGTATCCAGGTTTGAAAAGAACCACAACCATACCTTCCACCGGTTCAGCGGCGCCTACGAAAAGTCAGTACCGGGCAGCCAAAAATGCTTTTTATCCGTGATGCTATTGGAAGACTATTACTATTTTTTCCTTCATGAGTACAGCCGTCCCGTGTACATCTGTCATCGCTCGCACATGCATTCCGAAGGAAACAGGTTTGGTTTCTATGTAGAACCGGGCATCATCATCCGGGCAAAAAATATAAAAATCCAGCGCATCATCACCAAACCTGGATTTGACAGCAGGGCCTGGATGCCTGTGGGAAGTGAGCTGATCAATGGCAGGTAAACAATTGGGTTGCGGCAGGGCAGCCATGAGAAGACGGATGCTTTTATAACATCAAGGGTTCGATCCTTTATTTCATCCGTGCAACAAGATCGGCTATCGACTTTTTAAGTGATGCAGGCTTTAAAACCTTGCACCAAGGACCCATGCCAAGAAGGCGCAGACTGAATTCCTCGTTGACATATACGGTCATCCTGATGCGAATTTCTCCATCAGTTTCACTCATCAATTGTTGCGATGCATGAATCGGTTCAAGCATCACCAGTTTGCTGATGGGATCTGTGATGGCAAGTTCTACAGTCTGCGGTTTACCCTTTCCGTCCATGATGCCTGTGGCATGTTGAAAGAAACTCTCAGCATTGAACGCATTCCGATGTTTTAAATCGGCCGTCTGCTTAACATTGATAATATCCAATGACAGGATTCTGTCCAGGGCAAATGTGGTATAGTTTTGTTTCTCATTGCTCCATCCAATCACATACCATCGGTTGCGGTGCTCTTTCAGCAGGTATGGAATCAGCTGATAGGAAGATGTTGTTTTCTTGTAGATATTGGTATAGGTAAAATTGATGGCAAACCTGTTTCGGATGGCATCAAACAACTGATCAATCCACTCCATCCCGGAAACTGCATTCGGAGTTTCAAAATCGACATGTTTGCTGATGATTGGATCATCAATATCCAGGCCAAGTGAAAACCGGGTATTGATGCGCTCAATGGCTTGTTTGAAATCTGCAAAAACTGACACATCCTTGTACTGGTATAGCAATTGTGCAGAAAAACGCAACGCATTCCACTCCTGTTCCTGAAGGTTCAATTCTGCAATTGAAAAACCAGCCTCACTGTACGCATATCCCTTGTTCTGTTTAGAATAAACAATTGGGGCATTGTATCCGATAGGGTGGTCCTTCTTCATCAACGCCATATCTTTCTCAATCGTTGACATTGAAATATCGGTTTCCAGCATCTGAGAACAACGGTCTGCCAAATATTCAAGGGATGGAAATTTATGGCGTTTGTTGTTGATGCACTGGTCTATAATACGGTGGCGTACAATGGCATTTTTATTTGATGGCATAGGTTGATGAATGATGTCTCTAAATTAAGTGAATTAGTGGGATGTTTCATTGGTTTACGAATTTAACCTTCCCGGGCAATCAAGAACTCCCTTTTACCATATCGAATCAGCACCATACTCAAAGTATTTGATGCACTTCAAACAAAGATTGTATTGACTGTTAAAAGAAATTAAGTATTCTAGCGTTCGACCCAAACGTCCAACTGCCTATCGCATCTCCATGATAAACCACGGAAATCTTCCAAATTGACTAATTTTTTACCTTTATGTAGAATGAAGGATCTTTCAACCATAAAACAAATCATAAAAGAACTGAAGCCAGAGCTGGAGAAAAAGTTTCACGTCAGCTCTATTGGTATTTTTGGTTCAATTGTCAGAAATGATTTTTCTGAGAATAGTGATGTTGATATTATCGTGGATTTTAGTCAGCCGATAGGTATTGAATTTATAGATCTTGCAGATCTCGTTCAAGAAAAATTCCATGAACAAGTTGATCTCATTTCA
>JBJOOI010000250.1:0-3512 GCA_046051375.1 Bacteroidota bacterium
CCACAGGAATGCTGATGGTAATGCGTTTGTCTAACGCAGTTGTGAGCATGGTCTGGCTGCCTCCGCCGGATGCACCGGTCATGCCAACACGGCTGGCATCCACCATCGGCATGGAAAGGACATGATCCATCAATCGCTGTGTATTGTAAATCTGTAAAGTATTCACCAAACTTTTGCGGTGTGCAGCAGGATCCACTTGCAACAGCGACTCACCTTCCCATCCGAAAAGATCATAACTCACTGACATCACACCCATCCTGGCCAGCGATGCTGCACGGTACTGGCAATCTTCCCTGTACCTGCCCCGCTGGAAATGTCCATCAGGATGAAAGACCACAGGTATTTTCCCTTTGGCATTCAAAGGCATGTAGATGGAGCCGTTGATGAAAACTCCTGGCAGGGTTTCCAATGCAAAATCCTGCACCGAATAACCATCATGGGTTCTGGTCTTGGTCAGGATGGGTTTCGCAGCTGATTGTTTAGGAAGTTTTTCCAAACCCAAAGTTGCAACAATGCAGGAAAGCAGGGAATCTTTTCTGGTTTCCCAACTGGCTTTGTTGTTGTATCCCGCAGCAATGGATTTCAATTGTGCCAGACCTTCTGCAGGTGTTTTCAGGTGATATTGAAAAGCCTGGAGTTTGTATTTCCCTTCGGCCTCTTTGGTGAAACTGATATCCTGGGAAGAAAGCACATTCGTCAGGGTCTGCTCCAGAATTGCAGTGTAGCGCCATTGCGCATAGCTTACCTGCTTATCTTTCACCAGTTCCAATGGGTAACGGATGTTAACCTTGAACCTGGATTGGATTTCATTTAACACCTCAACCAAGGGTTTCTTGAATTGGTCATCGGCAGTATGCTGCACTGCAGCAGGCAAGGCATCGGGCGATAGTGGCCATTTCCCATTGACGATCAATCCTGTCTGCAATTGTGATGGATCAATCTTTACATATTTGATGCCCTCCCTTCTCCAGGTATACACAACGTGCACCATGCCATCAGCAGATTGAATGATGGATGGATAGGAATATTGACTGATGGGCGAATCCTCCAGCACCAAGGCAGCTGACCATTTAACTCCATCCTTCGAGATAGCGAGGTTCAAAGGTGTTCTGGGGCCTTTACCATTCTTGATGGAATCGTGAGCAACCGCATGATTGTAGACCAACAGCTGCATGCCATTGGATAACGTGACAGCATCAGCTCCTGAATTGTTGTTGGGCATGAAAGAAAGCGAAACCGTTGTCCAGGTTTTTCCATTGTCTGAAGACCATGCCTCTGCCAATGCCCTTTGCTGGGTCCTGGCCAGCAATTGCAGCCTTCCATCAGCATGCTTGAGAATAGAAGGTTGTATGGCCTTGATGCCTTTGTCTGCGACAAGATCAGCGCCTCTCACCCATGTTCTGCCCATGTCTGAAGAGAATTCCATGTGCAGGTTCCATCCCTTGCTTCCTTCTGTGCTCGATGCGGCAACCAAGATGCCATTGTCCAGCAAGACAGGCTTATTTTTAACCGGCCCCAGACAATCAGCAGGCAATGCAATGGCAGGAGACCAAGTTTTACCGTGATCTTTTGAACGTTTCATCCAACCTTTCCATTCAGCAACATTGGGTCCTACTTTGTAAAACAACAACAAATCTCCTTTGGGAACCTGATACAAAACCGGATTCCAACAAGCATAGCGTAACCCTTCATTGATGATGCCATTGGCGATGGAAATGGGAGCTGTCCATTTTCCATTGGCATTCAGTTTACTCATCCAAACTTCTACATCAGGATTCCTTTCCTTGGTTCCGCCAAACCAGGCCACCACCAGGCCTTCCGGGGTTTCCGCAATGGTTGCTGCATGGGATTCAGGAAATGGCATTTTCGCCGCGATGAACTCATCGGCTACAATGCCAGCCTTCCAAAAAGGTTGTGCCAGGGCAATGCATCCTGCCAATAAAAATCCTGTTGTCAGCAACAGCGTTTTCAGGTTCAAGGATTTGATGTATGCGATTTTTTTTATCATGTTATTGTGCATGGCTGAAGTTGAAGTACAAGGTGATATTGATAGACCTGCCTGGTTCTTTTTCGTAATCGTAAAAAATATTCTTGCTACCCATGGGGCCTGTGGTTTCATTCCGTTGTGTCTTTGATCCTATGCTGCTGATTCCACGCATGAAGGAAATGTCGCCAGCAGGAAAAAGTGGCTCGTAGTTGTGCCATTGGTCCGTTTTCCATGCGGGGGTAAACAAACGCAGGAACATGTCTTCATTCTCTGTTACCACGGTAAACCCGTTTGCTGATGTATTAAAAATGCCACGATAAAATCCTGCATGATAGCCCTTGAACTCAGGATAGTTCCAAGGTGCTTCTCCAGTCTCTGTGTTGTTGTATACTTTGTGCCACTCGCCAAAACTGTTTCCTTTCATGCGGTTTTTCCAAACACGGTAAGGGCCATATCCTGTATAGTTTACAGAACGAATCGAAGATTCGGGCATCGAGAAATTGATGCCCGAAAAATTGGTGAAATATGCTGAAGGAAAATAATCAATCTGGAGACGCACCCAGCCTGAAGGATAGATGCTCCATTGCATGGTATTGAAATTATTTTTTCGGTTGAAGGTGGATTTGATTTCAATCACTGAATCCGTCTTTACCAAAGTAAAATTTCCAAAATTATTGACGCCCTCTTCAAGTACTGGGCCATTGCCAAAAGGAATCTTGCCCAACGCGTTTTGTATGTTGTTGATGAGGCCTGTCTGTCGGTTGATATCAAACACAAGGTCTTTTACCTTAACTCTCCAAACATCTGCAGTTTCTTCTACATTGACCTTTGCGATACCCGATGTTTTCACCATGCGTTTGACCATGCTTGAAGGAGAAACAATGGGATAACTCCAGGTAAACAACTCATTGCCCTGCGGATCAATGGCAGTGATGTACAATGCATCATATTCATTCCAATTGGCTGGCAGCTGCAGTTGCAAATATCCTTTTTGCCCTGGATGAACATCAGGAAAATATGCCGTTTCACCCCTTCTGTCTTCCTGGTAATCCTTGCCCAAATATTTCAATGACCACTTGTACTGACAGTTCTTGAGGTTGGTAAAATGATACCTGTTCTCGATTTCAAAACGCCCGTCAAATCCTTCAACGATTTCTCTTCTTTTTATTTTGATAGGACTCCAGATTTCCTTGATCGCAAAAAAGCTACCTTCTTTTTCAAGGTGAGGTCCCAGTATGCCATCAGCAGCGCGGTGTTTGTCGGTGTCCAGGCTGTCATGCCGGTCCTTTCTCACCACGGCCTGGTCAGCATAATCCCAAAGAAAACCACCGGCCTGCAAAGGCTCGTTCCACATATATTCCCAATAATCTTCCAACCCTGCCCCATGTCCACCATCAAACTGACCATGCAAAAATTCTGTTGGCATCACAATCTCCCTTCCCTTGTCGTAATTGCCAATGCCGTAACCAAACTCCCGGTAATGCTGCGTTTCAATGCCATTGAACAATTGCCATGCATGTATAAC
>JBJOOI010000251.1:0-3510 GCA_046051375.1 Bacteroidota bacterium
GGAGAAATCATTTTTGAAGTAGGTGCAGGAGGCGGCAACAGCAACAGCGATAGCAGGATGGGTAACTATGACGGACCCAACCTGAGCAATGCCTCCCGCTTTGGTGCAGGTGGTGGTGGAATTGTGATCTTGCCCAATTATTTTTATGCTTTCGATTCTGTAGATACCCGCAGGGATGTTACCATCACTCATTATCAGGTAACTTCCGCTACCAACATCAAGAGCCAGCGCAGGCTTGGAGAATTGAATACCGGAAAGTATCGCCGCGATTGGAGAAATCCTTTGCTTCCGGGAACAGTGCTGAACCTGGGATACAATTGGTCCTTGATCCGTTTTTCTGATGTATTGTTGATGTATGCTGAAGCGGTCAATGAGATCAGTGGTGCTCCTACACCACAGGCAATTGCTGCCTATGAGGAAGTAAGAAGAAGAGCATTCAGTGGAAATGTGGGGTTGATTGGAACAACACCAACAACCAAGGCGGGATTTTTCAATGCCATCGTGAATGAAAGGTTCCTGGAGTTTGGCCATGAGGGCATCAGGAAATTTGACCTGCTCCGCTGGAACCTCCTCGCAACAAAAATTGCCGAGGCCCGTGCCAACATACAACTGATCCGGGACAGAAGAGCCCCTTACGACAGGGTTCCTCAATATATCTACTGGAGAAACAATGGAGAAGAAATTCAGTTTTTTGCTGGCAACAATACAGCGCCAACTGCACAACCATTCTGGAGAGCAACACAGATCCCCAATCCTGTAACCGGATGGACCAGGACTGATTGGGCACAACAGTTGACAACTGCTCAAATTGATGGAAAGCAGTTATGGGAAGGCATGGCTTCATTTTTTGTTCCAGGTAAAAGTGAGCTGTTTCCATTTGATCAGGCAACCCTGACTTCTTATCAAGGTAAGCTGAAGCAAAATCCTGGATATTGATTAAATTACAACCTGCAGGTGGTCATTGATTGACCACCTGTTTTTTATTTCCATGACAAAATCAATTTGCCCAATTTTATTGTTGCTTCTCAAAGGCCTGTTTTTTGTTATGGACTCTTTTGCCCAACAGGAGCGTCCTATCGCTTTTCCCGGGGCAGAAGGGTTTGGCAAGTACGCCATTGGCGGTCGTGGAGGAAAGACGCTGGTGGTATCCAACCTCAATGATGACGGCCCTGGCAGTTTCAGGCAGGCTGCCCAGCAAAAATCAAAAAGAATCATTGTTTTTGCTGTTGCAGGAACCATACACCTGGAATCACCTTTGCAGATTGAAGGAAACGTTACCATCGCCGGGCATTCAGCCCCAGGAGATGGGATCTGCATTGCAGACCATCCCGTTCGGCTCAAGGGTGATCAAATCATCCTGCGCTACCTGCGTTTCAGGATGGGAGACAAATACCAATCACAAAAAGGAATGGTGGATGGCAGTGGTGGAGATGATGCCCTGTCTGGATCAAAAAACAACCAACTCATCATTGATCATTGCAGCATGAGCTGGAGCACGGACGAGGTCATGTCTGTTTATGGTGGAGACAGCACTACCTTGCAATGGAATGTCATTGCGGAGCCATTGAACTACTCGTATCATTTTGAGACAGGCGACAAGGATTGGGAAAACCATGGCTATGGCGGCATCTGGGGTGGGGCACATCTTTCTGCTCACCACAATTTGTTTGCCCATTGCATCAGCAGAAACCCAAGGTTCAATGGTGCCCGTTTGGGAGCAAAAGAGGAATTGGTCGATTTTCAGAACAACGTAGTGTACAACTGGCAAAACAAGGCCATCTATGGTGGCGAGTTCGGGAAGTACAATATTGTCAACAATTATTTCAAGCCTGGTCCTTCCACAAAACCCTCGGCTGCCAGTAATTTCCTGGATCCATCCAAAACAGATGTTTTGCCTTATGGTCAGTATTTTGTTACTGGTAACATGATTGAAGGGAATAGGTCGGTCAACCGAGACAATATGCTGGGTGTGACCGCTATGCCAGTTCCAGGTGTTTACATCAATCAACCACATGGTGTGATTGACCTTCCCAAAGAAGATGCTGACAGGGCCTATCAGTCCATCATAAAAAAAGCAGGCGCTTCACTGCAGCGAGATGCTGTGGATGAGAGAATCATCGGTGAGATGCTGAGTGGAAAAGGAAAAATCATTGATGTCCAGGGTGGATTTCCGCATGGAACTCCTTACGAAAAATCAAAAGGGGCCTGGCCTGTGTTGAAATTTTCAGCAAGTCTTACAGACAAAGATGCGGATGGGATGCCAGACGATTGGGAACTGAGCAAAGGGCTTGATCCCAATAAATACAGCGATGCAGCAAGCATTGGATTACACCCATATTTTACCAATATTGAAGTATATCTAAACAGTTTGTTGAAATGAAAAAGGCCTTATCATTTGCTCTTATCTTGATGTTGGTTGCATTTGTTCCGGACCAGAAAAAAATAAAAATATTTTTGGCTGGAGATTCTACCATGAGCATCAAGCTGGAGAAAAATTTTCCAGAAACAGGTTGGGGAATGCCTTTCAACCATTTTTGGAATGAGAACCTCACAGTTGTCAACAAAGCAAAGAATGGCAGAAGCACCAAGACCTTCATTGCTGAGGGGCTCTGGAAGCAGATCATGGATGAGGCCAGTGCTGGCGATTATGTCTTCATTCAGTTTGGTCACAATGATGAGGTAAAATCAAAGGTCAATTCCTATACCACCCCTGATGAGTTTACGGGCAATCTAAAAAAATACATTGGCGATGCAAGGGAGAAGAAAATGATCCCTGTATTGTTGACTCCTGTGGCCAGAAGAAAATTTGATGCCACAGGAAAAATTGAACAAACTCACCAGGAATATGCTGCTTTGGTCCGCAAAGTAGCGGCAGAGGAAAAGCTGCTATTCATTGACCTGGATGCACAGAGCATGGAACTCTATCAGCAATTTGGCGTTGAAAATTCCAAATTACTTTTCTGTCAGTTGAAGCCTGGAGAACATCCCAATTATCCTGAAGGAAAAGATGACAATACCCATTTCAATGAATTGGGAGCCAGGTTGATTGCACAATTGGTGCTCAAAGAAATACGTACCACCATTCCTGATTTGCTCACCTACATCACCACCAAAAAACCATGAGGATGAAGGGGATGCTATGTTGGCTGTCATGCCTTTTTTTAAGTTTGCTGAATGGATATTCTCAACAACGTTGGGTTGTTGCACAGGATGGATCAGGCGATTTCAGGTCTATTCAAATGGCATTGGATGCCATCAAGGAAGGCAACAATGACCCTGTGGAAGTATTTGTGAAAAAAGGGATATACAGAGAAGTTGTGGTGGTGGATGCAAGAAAAAGCAAGATCCATTTGATTGGAGAAGACAAGATCAATACAGTCATTTCTTTTGACAACCATGCGGGTACCAGAAAACCCAATGGGGATACACTGAATACCTGGACCTGTGCTTCTTTTTTTGTGTATGGGGATGATTTCAAGGCTGAGAACATCAGCTTTGAAAACAATGCAG
>JBJOOI010000252.1:0-3509 GCA_046051375.1 Bacteroidota bacterium
TTGATTTGATTTGAGGGTTGAAGGGAGCAGGTTTTTCCAAAGAACCGGTACCTGTTTTTGGCAATGAGGTCATATATAAAATCCCTGATCGGTCTTGGGATAATTTGAAAATATTTCAGGTAATGTGGAAAGCCATTCAGCTGTTTTGCGATCTCAATGGCAGCATCTGATTTGATGAAGATCTTTTCATTTGAAATGAAGATGATTGAATCCATTTTCTGGAAGTCAATGTTCATTTTCAACAACAGCGGTTTCGCGGTTTCGCTTTGCAATGAAGCAAATTCTATGCTACTGTTTCTGTCATGCCTGCTGATGAAGCGAACAGATGCATTGCAGAGATTGCATATCCCGTCGAACAGTACAATATTCATTTGTGTAAAGGTAGGTTAACGCCAGCAATTGGCGTATTCAGTGACCGGGGTTGCATCAGACTTGATTTCACCTCAACAGCATCCTTCTGGTTCCGATGATTAACGGAATCAAAATTGAATATCCAATGAAAAAGGGGATGATAAAATCAATCCTTCCCAGCACCAAAAAAAAGGCCATCAATAGCAGCTGGAATCCTAATCCATAAAATGAAACCAGAAACATGAACCATTTCGGAGAGACCCTTGCTTTGGAAGCATGGGGATCCAGGGCATAAATGAATTCATCAAAAACTTTGTAAAGGAAGCGAAACATCTTGAACATTATGTTGACCATGGTCTGACTTTCTTCAGGATATGCTTTGGGTACTTGATTTTCAAAAATCTGACTGGTCAACTCCCCATCAGTACCATGTCTGAAGATCACATGATAATAGTTGTACAATGTTCCCTGTGTCTGCATACAGAGATAGGCCAGCAGGGCCCAGCCGAAATTTGCATCTGTGAAAATGGCGATGGAAACAATCAGCCCAAAATTGAGCAGGCTGTCGAGTATGGAATCCAGGTAACGTCCGGTATAGGAAGGTTGATTTTTTACCCTTGCCAGTTGACCATCGGCTGCATCCAAAATCGATTTCAATATAAGAAAAAATCCTGCAGCCCAATATTGTTCAACACCCATACAATAGATGGCCAGCATACCAGAAAGACCAAACAGCAAGGTAATGTGAATAGCAGTAACCTTCGTTGATTTTAAGCCTTGCACAATGATCCTGGCAGCGGGCCTGCCATAGTCAGAAACATCGATAAATTTATTTTCAACAGTAAGCTTAGACATGGTTTGGTTGCCTCCAATCAAAGGGTAATTTATTCTAATACCATTGTGGCAACTTGAAGAACAAGACAATACAGAAACAAATTTTATGTTAATGCATTAAAGTGTGGCAAAAGTCAACGATGGCCTAGCGGTTTGCTCTTTATATAAGAAACATAGCAAAATTAAACTTGTCTTATCATAATCCACATTTGTGTGGAGCATTCAAGCCTTTTTTGCAAACAGAATATCAGTTTTATTTTAGCCCTCACCATTTTTTGATGAACTCCCCAGGTTCATCCTGATGTACAGATCTTCCACTTGTTTCCTTGCCCATGGCGTCTTCCGCAGAAATTTCAGGCTGGACTGAACACTTGGATTGCTGTTGAAACAATTGATGCGGATGTGTTGTCCGAGGTCTTCCCAGCCGAAACAGTTGACCAATTCATTGACAATCATTTCCAATGTCTTGCCGTGCAGTGGATCTTTTGATTTCTCAGTCATGCGCTTAATTTATGCATTAAATCAGCTTGGTCAATGAATATTATTTAAATCCAAACAACAAAGGAATGATGAATACAACAATGGCCGTCCACAGTCCGTATATCGGCAGAAAGAAGGCAATGGCCTGTTCAATATTTTCTACATCCTTTTTCTTTTTGATGCTTTGGAGCAGTTGATGTGTTATCCAGATCAGGTTGATGAAAATCAGGAGGTTTGATCCCAGCACGGCCAATCTGTTGGGGGTGATGCCGTATTCGAAAATCCTGAAACCAATAGCAGAAAGGGCGATGCCATTGGTGATGATGGTCAGAATAGACAATGCGAACAAAAACAGCAAACTGATACTGTTGTTTTCTTTTTTGGTTGCTTCCGTTATGGAAAACAATATTATGGCCATAACAACAATCAGCAATGCATTGAAGATCATGAGAAAATCCCTGTCGTGATAAATGCTTTTTCTTGTGAATGCCATGGCAGATAAAAATACCAGCAGTGTTAAGGCAACCAAGGGAGTAAATATTTTTGCAATGGTGGGAGAGATTTTGTCCACCAGTTGGGGGTTGTTCCGAACCATGAATGTAGCCAGGATGGGGATTGTTGAAAGTCCCCATATCACTACATAATCAAAGTAAAAACTTGTGATATCGAGTCCAATGATTTCAAACAATCCAAAGGTCAATCCGCTGAACAAGATGCCTGAAAGCAACATGATGGCTGACATCACTACAAGGTCTCCATTGTACCTCAAAAATCCGATCCTTTTTCCAGCACTTTTCATGTCCCCTCCTGCAAATGCGAATCCAAGGATGGTCCATAGCAGGATGGGCAAGTGTATGCAGGCCAGCACCAATGTATCGCTTTTTTCGTTTTTAGGGAGTAGGTTGATGTACACTCCTGAAACAGCTACAGCAATGATTGGAAGGAGCATGCTTTTCCAAGTCAATCCCTGCTTCCAAGCAAAAAAGAACATCAGCATGGGAAATGAGATCAATCCAATGTTGCGGGAAAAGAAATAATCCGGTTCGATATCAAATATTTGTGGTGATTTAGCCAGCAGGCCAGTTAAGAACGCAATCAGGGCAACTATTTTCAGCTCACTGCTGATTCTCCAGTTGATCTCTTCTTCCTTGTAGTTGAGTCTTTCATGCCATGTTTGGGCGATGGCATTGTTGTTGATGTCAGTATATATGCTGTTGAAGGCTTGTTTGAATAGGACCTTGTTTTTTCGGAATAATAATTCAAGTTGTTTGGGATCATCAATCTTTTCTACAATCTCTGAAGACATGTTGTTGATCTCGTTTATTCTTTCCATTTTGCCTGTTTTGTATCTTTTGGTCGATGGGTAATTTATACTGATCTGCTGATGAACCTTTCCAAGGCATCGAGGTGATCGCTGAATGCTTTCCTGCCATGATCTGTGGCTGCATAAGAAGTATTTGGTTTTTTGCCTATGAATTGTTTGGTGATCAGGATATATCCCAATTTATCCAATGCATTCAGGTGGCTGGCAAGGTTACCATCCGTAATGTTCAATTGTTCTTTGAGCATCCCGAAATCCATGTCTGTGTTGACCATGAGCAATGACATGATTCCCAAGCGTACCCTGCTCTCAAATGCCTTGTTCAAGGCTTCCAGGTGGTCTTTCACTTTTCGTATTTAAAGTAGATTCTTATTCCATAAACAATGTGCAATCCCCCAAAGCCAAATACCCAAAAAAGGAGTCCAAAATCAATGTAAATGGCAGCAAGCAGTCCTGTGAGGATCTCTGCGATGCCAAAATATTGGATATCATCAAACGTATATTTGCTGGCATTGAAAAGGGC
>JBJOOI010000253.1:0-3507 GCA_046051375.1 Bacteroidota bacterium
GTGGTCTTTTTTCCTTTGCCCAACAAAAAGAAATTTCAGGTACGGTTTCCAGCGAAGATGGTACACCGCTCGCAGGAGCAACCGTCACAGTCAAAGGTTCTAAAATTGCTACAAGTACTGGCGCAAACGGATCATTTAAATTATCTGTCCCAGGAAAATCAGATATTATCGTAGCAAGTTTCACCAACTACGTTTCTAAAGAGATTGCTATCGGCAATCTTTCCAGCTTTAACATCATTTTGAAGCCTGCAGCTGCAGAACTTGAAAATGTAGTGGTAACCGTTCTTGGCTTTCAAGAAAGGGCAGACAAATTCGGTACCGCCAGTTCAAAAATTGGTGCCCCAGAAGTTGTTCGTTCGGGGGAAACTGGTTTGTTGCAGGGAATGGCAGGTAAAGCATCTGGTGTTTCAATCACCAGGTCAACCGGTGATCCTGGCTCAGGAGCAAACATCAGGATCAGGGGTGCCAATACCATTACTGGTGCATCTGAGCCATTGATCATTTTAGATGGTATTCCCATCAGCAATTCAGAAATTCATGGAAATGGTTCCAGTTCAACTGGTACCGGCGTTGTTCAACAATCCAGGCTCAACGACATCAATGCAAATGATATTGAAAGCATTCAGGTTTTAAAAGGAGCATCAGCTTCAGCCTTGTGGGGTTCAAGGGCTGCCAATGGAGTACTTGTCATCACCACAAAAAAAGGAAAGGCTGGATCATTGAACATTTCATACAGCTCATCCTATTCTGTAGATGAGATCAACAGGAAACATCCCCTGCAAAAGACATTTGGTCAAGGGTCACTTGGAAGATATAACCCCACTGCAACCAATTCATGGGGGGATAAAATTGCCAATCGTTCTGGTGCTGAAGATGTTGTATCTGGTACTTCTTATTTCCAAGGCTATGCTACAGGTAACAAATACTACACAGTAGCGCCGGGAACGGCTACACAAGTCAACGGTGGTAAAAACAACAATAAAAACTATGTTGACAAGAATTTTGATGCAGTATTTGGGAAAGGTCATTTTTGGCAAAATTCACTTTCTTTGAGTGGCGGAAATGATAAGTCTAAATTTTTCCTTGGTCTTGAAAATTTAACGCAAACCGGTATAATAAGAGCCAGCAGCAATTATACCCGTAATTCAGTTCGCTTGAATTCTGATCACAATCTTGGCAAATACATCAAATTCAGCAACAAAGCTGCATATATCAACATAAAGTCTGACAGGGTTCAAAACAATTCAAACACTGCTGGTTTGTACCTTGGTTTGCTGAGGACCGCTCCAGACTTTGACAATACTGATTATATCGGAAGTTTTTTTGATAACAATGGTGTTGAATTCAGGAACAGGCACAGGTCATACCGTAGATACAGGGGTGATAATGTTCAGCCGACTTTCAACAACCCTCTCTGGACTATCTACAATCAAATAGCCAATTCCAATGTAAATCGTTTCCTAATTTCTTCTGAGATTACTTCAAACCCCCTTCCCTGGTTAGACCTTATCCTCAGAAGTGGTATTGATGCAACCAATGACGGCCGCATATATTTCTTTCCTGTAGGCTCAGCCGGTGAAAGGTCTGTGGGCAGTTATCGCAATGAAAAAATCGGAGAAATTGAAAAGAACATTGATTTGATTGCAAGGGCCAGTACTGACTTGACTTCTGATCTGAAAGGTACTTTGATTGTAGGTGCAAATGCCAATGATCGCAGAAGAGACATCCTATATGGCCAGGCCAGTAATTTTTTGGATGATATCAATCTTCAAAATTTCATTCTCTCTGCAGATGCCAATACACGTGTCATCAACAGTCTTTTGCATAGAAGTTCCAATCGTGGGTATTCTACTGCAAATCTTGAATACAAGGACCAATTGTTTTTCAATGTATCCGGTGCCTTAGAGGCTGCTTCAACCATAAGCAAAAGTTTCTTCTACCCTTCAGCTGACGTAGCATGGCAGTTCAGTAAACTACCTGTTTTTCAAAATGAAAGTTTCTTGAGTTTTGGTAAGATCAGGGTTGCTTGGGGTAAGGTTGGTGTTCAACCATCTGCCTATAATTTTGCAACTACCTATGAAACTGGCAGGTATGATACTTATGACGACGGATTAGCACTTACCAATTTTGGGGGTGGATATAGATTGAATAATATTAAGGGGAATGATAATCTCAGGCCTGAAATCAAGTCGGAGTGGGAGTTTGGAACAGATTTGCGTTTCTTGAACAACAAACTCAGTCTGTCATTGTCCTACTATCAAAATAAAACCACTGATATCCTTTTGAATGTTGGTCTTCCACCATCAAGTGGATTTACAAGCCAGTATAGCAATGCAGCAAACATGCAAAACAGGGGTTTTGAGGCGGATTTGAAGTATGATCTGTTTAAAAAGAAAGATTTCAACCTTCAAGTAATTACCAATTTCAGCAGAAACAGGAACAAGGTCATCAGCCTTAGTGGAGCTGGTACAATTGACCTGACCGGTCAGTCTGTAAGTTCAAGGGCAGTTGAAGGGTACCAGCTTGGTGTACTCTGGGGGCCTCGTGCTTTAAGAGACGACAAGGGTAATTTTATTCTGGATGCCAATGGCTTTCCCAATATTGATAACGAACAAGGTGTAATAGGAGATCCAAACCCAGATTGGAGAGGTGGGGCAGGTATTTCCATGAATTACAAAAACCTCGATTTCAATATCCTTTTTGAAACAGCACAAGGCGGAGATATTTCTGAAGGAACCAGATCAGTACTTTACAATTTTGGAACCCATGAAGATGTTTCAAAAGAAATTACATTGACTGAAACATTGAAAAATGTAAATGGTGTTTCTTTCCCTACAGGAACAACTGTAAGGGGAAATATCGGCAATTATGGTAAAGGAAATGTGCTTTTGGATGAAGCATGGTATACTTCACGTGGTGCTGGCCTTGGTGCAGCTGCGATACGTGAATTCTTCATTGGTGATGCAAGCTGGACAAGGTTGAGGGAGGTTTCAATGGGCTACACCCTCAGTACCCCAGGATTCAAAAAAGCAACCAAGTTCAGTTCAATGCGTTTTTCGCTTACAGGAAGAAATCTTTTCCTTTGGACAGATATAGTAGGCTTCGATCCAGAAGTCAATCAGTCTGGTGTGAACAATGGTTTTGGTCAGGAATTTTTCACCAACCCATCTACACGTTCCTGGTTGTTTACTGTTAAACTGAATTTCTAATCGCAATCTTTTAAAAGACAAACATGAAAAAAATATTCATCATAGCAGTTTTTACCACATTGATGGTTTCCTGCTCAAAAGTATACGAAGGGCAAAATATTGACCCCAACAACCCAACTGCAGTCAATGCCGAAACCTTATTGAAAGGAATTGAATTGGCCAATATTACAGTTCAGGCAAGCCATGTTCAGCGCATTACTGCAATGTGGATGGGGCAATACAAGGGTGCTACGCTTCTCTATAAAAGTTTGGGAGAATACAGTATTTCAGGTGAAGAATCCAATGATACCTGGACATA
>JBJOOI010000254.1:0-3470 GCA_046051375.1 Bacteroidota bacterium
GCGTACCTTGGCAATTGGTCAGGAAAGAGCAGCTGATGCTGATGGGGCAAGTGTTTCAGCGCCTGTATGGAATGAACATGCCTATGCTTTTCAAAACATCAGTTGCTTTCTTGGGTTTTCTTTTGCTTGCCGCGTTTTTCCAATACAACCAATTTATGAACCATCGATGGTTGTCAATCAGCAGTCTCGTCCAACCAATCTTCCCAATATATGGGTCTCCTCAAAAACTTCTTTTGAAAGGCCAGAGTGGATAGACTTGTTGTGGGACAAGCCTCGGGATATTTGCGGTATCCAGATACTATTTGATTCCTCCTTACAGTTTCATTTTGGCCAAAGCTGGCAAGGCTATGCCGAAAATACAATCCCGACAATTGTCAAGGAATATGCAATCCTTGCAACCTTGGCAGATGGTCAGGAGTTTGTCGTTGCGAACGCTGATAACAATCATCAACGCAATTGTTATCATTCACTTGATCTCACCAATGTGCTCAGGATTCGATTGGAGTGCAAGGCAACCCATGGGATAGACCGGGTACAAATTTATGCTGTGAGGGTTTTTGAAAAACTTGATACATAATCATTCATCTCAACCACGGATAATGAAAACATATTTGCTCTATGGACCAAAGGATATAAGGTTGGCGCAAAAACCAGTTCCCAATCCGGAAGCAGGACAGGTTTTGGTGCAAGTCAAATTCACTGGAATTTGCGGATCGGATGTGCATTATTTTAATCATGGCTTTTGTGGAAGGTTTGTTCCCAAATGTCCTTTTGCGCTTGGGCATGAGTTCTCAGGAATCGTAAAACAGTTGGGTTCGAACGTAGAAGGCCTTAGTGTCGGTGATGAAATTGCAGTAGATCCTTCCATGCCTTGTGGATCATGCAATCATTGTCGGAGCGGTCATTATAACCTCTGCCTTAACATGAAATTTTTTGGCTCTGCAAGCTGTGATCCTCACATTGATGGATCCATGGGCCAGTTTGTTGCTGTGCCCTCATCCAACTGTTATGTATTGCCCAAAGGAATTGATTTGGCGCAGGCATCTTTGCTTGAGCCGCTGAGTGTGGCCATGCATGCAGTGAGGCAGGTAGGTAATATCTCAGGAAAGTCGGTGCTGATAACAGGAGGAGGCCCTATTGGCCAGTTGATTCTAAGGGTGGCCATGGCATTTGGCGCATACAAGGTTACGGTCAGCGATGTGAGTGCATATGCCAGGGATTTTGCTTTGGCCAGTGGTGCCATTGCTGCAATCAATCCTGTTGATGATAACGCTTGGCAAGCGAATGGGCACTATGATGTGGTTATTGAAGCTTCTGGAGTTCCATCTGCTCTTTCCAATGGGTTGGAAGTAGTGCGGAGGGGTGGTACAGTTGTTTTGGTGGGTACCTTGCCTGAGCTTTTCAGCTTGCCTGGTAATTTAATCATGAGCAAAGAATTGAAATTATTTGGTTCGTTTCGTTTTGCTCATGTGTTTCAGGATGCCATCAACATGGTAGCAGCAGGGCAAATAAACCTTGATGGAATTGTTACAGATATTTATGGTTTTGATGATGTTCCTATTGCCATGGAGAAAGCTTTGGCAAAAGATGATGTAATGAAAGTACAAATTGCAGTATGAAGTACAACCAATTGGGAAAAACCGGGTATGAAATTTCTGCGATTAGTTTCGGCGCATCATCACTAGGAGGCGTTTTTCATGAAATAGATGAGCACAAGGCCATAGAAGCAGTCCATGTTGCGCTTGAACTTGGCATCAATTATTTTGATGTTGCTCCTGCTTATGGCGGTACAAGGGCAGAAACTGTTTTGGGTCAGGCATTGAATGGTATTCCAAGAGGAAGTTATTATTTGTCTACAAAAGTTGGTAAGAATACATCTTCAGATGGTTATGGTGTAGATAGTTTTGACTACAGTGGTGATGGAATTAGAAAATCCTTGGATGAAAGTGCCAAACGCATCGGAGTTGATCATTTTGATATCGTTCATCTGCATGATATTGAATACAACAACCGAGTGAATACTGAATGGGCGCTCAATGAGGGCATGAAAACAATGTTTGCGCTTAAACAAGAGGGACGTATTGGAGCTATTGGTATTGGAATGTACCCTGTGGATCTCTGGGAAAGGGTTCTTCAGGAGGGACTGATTGATGTAGGACTTTCACATAATCTCTACTGCTTAAACGATACACGATTGCTTCCCTTGCTGGAACTCGCTAAATCAAAAGGGATCGGACTCATCAACGCTTCGCCTTTTGCTTCAGGATTACTTACTTCCCGAGGTGCACCGGGATGGCACCCTGCAACACCAGCGCAGAGGAGCATTTTTGAAAAAGCTGCAACATATTGCTTAGCGCATGGGGTAGAAATTGAAAAATTGGCAATCCAGTTTTCATCTCAGCATCCTGATCTTATCACAACCATGTTCAGCAGCTCGAATCCAGAAACGGTAAGGCGAAATGTTAAATGGAGTTCAATGCCAATTGATGAAAAATTATTAGAGTCTGTGTTGAACATACTGACACCTGTCTCAAACCAAAATTGGAATTATTAATAATGAGAATTGATACTCATCAGCATTTCTGGCAGCACAATACAACCGATTATGTATGGATGTCGGAAGAACACAATAGCTTAAAACGGAATTTTCTTCCGGAACATCTTCTGCCTTTGCTTGATGCTTGTAAGATTGATGGTACGATTGCTGTCCAGGCCAGACAAATGATGAAAGAAACAGATTTTTTACTTGAACTGGCGGAAAATCACTCAATCATCAAAGGTGTTGTTGGCTGGATTCCTCTTTGTGATGGTTCCGTGGAGGGTTATTTGGACAAATATGCCAGTCATGAAAAAATAGTTGGCTTTCGACATGTATTGCATGATGAACCAGATGATAATTTCATGCTTCGACAGGATTTTAATGCGGGTATCAGGGCATTGGGACGATACCCGGTATGTTATGATTTACTGATTTTTGAAAAACACCTTCCACAGACCATTCAATTTGCAGATATGCATCCGGGGTTATCCATGGTGGTTGACCATATTGCAAAACCAGTAATCAAAAGAAATCAATTTGACCATGTCTGGGCGGCAAACATCAGGCAGCTCGCAAATCGGGAACATGTTTGTTGTAAATTGTCGGGTATGGTAACCGAGGTAAGGGATGGAGAATGGGACGAACAACTGCTAAAGCCATACTTTGATGTTGTGCTGGAATCCTTTGGCCCTTATAGGTTGATGTTTGGATCGGATTGGCCCGTTTGCACTCTGCAAAGCAGCTATGAAAAATGGGTTGATGCAGTAATATCGCTCATATCACCACTAACAACCTCGGAGCAAACTGCTATCATGGGGGCAAATGCAGCACGGGTTTACCTCAGTTGATAAAAGGGGACTATTCGTTTTTTTATACTTTGTTTTTATAAAAGCAATAACTGAAAATAATTTAAAGATGGAAACAATTTGTG
>JBJOOI010000255.1:0-3469 GCA_046051375.1 Bacteroidota bacterium
ATTGCATCTTGAATCCAGGATTCTTCAGCATCAATCATGATGCCAATGCCGGCATCCGATGCAGCCTGGCATAATCTCGAGGTTCTGGTGATGAGCCTTTCCCATTGAGCCTTCTCTTCATCGCTCAGTTGTTCAAACTTGATGTTAAACCGGGTGCGCAAAGGATCAGTAGCATTTGCTGAGAGGGTGGTATCTAGTTTTTCGAGCAATGAAGTGGAAACCAGACCTGTTATTTTGATGCTGATGAAGGGTATGTTTTTTCTGGTTGCTGCAAATTGGATGACCTTGATAAAATAATTGGCTTCTGCCTCATATTTGTCTTCATTGCCTTCTCCTCCCTCAACCCCATAATCCAGAATAACCTGAACATTAAATTGTTCCAGCAAATCAGCAACCGTAATTGTTTCTTCAAGAGATTCCCCCCCCACAAATTGCTTGAACAAGGTATTTTTGATCATTCCTTTTACCGGAAGTCCTGATTTGATGGCCCAGGGGGTGATTTTTGTTCCCAATTTTACCAAGGGCGCAAACTGCATGGCTGAAAATAAAAAACGAGCCCTTTTCAGGTCACTGTCTGTTTTATAAGCAAAGGCTTTTTCAGTATTGTTGAAATTGATAGGCAATGCTGGATTCGACATGTGGCAAGGACTTGAATGGCGGCAAAGATACAGCGAATTTGATGTTGACAGTTGCTCAGTCTTTGCTTTCATTCATGATTTTAGACAAAAGCGCTGACTTAGAGTGGATGTTGAGCTTTTTATAGATGTTCTTGAGGTGATAATTGATGGTATAAGTAGTCACATAAAGTGTTTCAGACATTTGCTTGTAGTTGTACCCTTTTCCTACCAAGGAAACGATCTCCTTTTCCCTTGTGGTAAGTACATCTTTGAAACTGGATTCCTTTTTGGACTGAATACTTTTGATGACTTTGCTGATGGACATGTCATCAATATACGCACCTGTTTTGGTGGTTTTGTTAATGATTTCAATGAGGTGGTTGAGCTGAGCTGATTTTAATGCATAACCTGAAGCGCCCTGCTTTAGGCAGTTGATGATCAGTGAGTCTTCATTGTGGGCCGTGAGTATGATGATTTTGGCAGCTGGAAACTTATCCTTGAGGAATGGAATGCCGTCAAGTCCTGATTCCCCGGGCAGGAAAATGTCTAGAAAGATGATATCAGGTGATGGAATGGATTTTTCATTGATCTGCTCTCTGGCCTCTTCCATTGAAGCACATGAAAAAACCACAGTAATGCCTTCGGCACTGTTCAGGTAGTCCCTGAAGCTTTTTAGTAAAAAAATATTATCCTCAATGATACCTATTCTGGTCATAATCTAACTATCGTCCTAAGTTAATCTTGATTATTAATTTTATTAATAAACGGGGTAGTAATCTTCTGATTAACTACTAAAAGTGACTAAACATAGTAGTGTTTTTCTTAAATAATTTTTAGGCTTTATTTATTTTGTTTTATATTCAACTGACATTCTTCTCGAGCGATTCAACAAAAGTAAAAAAGAGATTTTTCTCATTTTTTTGCGTTTTTTTCTCTTTATAAAAGGCTAAAAAAACATAAGATTGTGGTTGATTTCCATTGATTTACCAAAAAAACATCATGTTAACACCAGCAAAGTTGACCGCCATTGAACATGCATTCGATGGAATTGCACTTCTTGATAAAAGCGGCAATTACCTGTACATGAACAAGTCTCATGCAAATTTATTTGGATATGATAATGCTGGCGAATTGAATGGAAAATCCTGGCAGAGCATATACACTCCAGAAGCAGCAGAAAGATTACAAAAGGATGTTTTCCCGATTTTGGAAAAAAAAGGCAATTGGTCTGGTGAAACAATTGGGATCAGCAAGGATAAAAAGCCCGTGATTCAATACATATCCCTTACCCAACTTGCTGATGGTGGCATGGTATGTGTCTGCAGGGATAATTCAAATGCCATCAATGCCAACCGTTTGCAGTACTTGATGAGTAACCTCGGCAAGGGAATTCTTGTGGAGGACGAGAACCATAGTGTTGTTTTGGTGAACAGGCAGTTTTGTAATCTTTTTCAAATCCCTGTTCAGCCCCACGAAATGATTGGAGTCAATTGCCTGGACTCATTGCAACAATCTCTTGCACTGTTCAAAGATGCAGAAAAAGTCAAAAATGATATTTTCAGCATGATCGGAAAACAGGAACCCCTGATTGGACAGGAAGTGGTTTTAAAAGATGGCCGCATCCTGGAGCGGGATTATGTGCCCATCATCATTGAAAATACGTTCAAAGGACAGCTCTGGAGTTATACCGATGTTACACAAAACAGGCATTTGCAAAAAAGCCTTGTGGATACAAAGAACAGGGCAATCGCATCAGAAAAGGCAAAGTCTGCTTTCCTTTCGAACATGAGCCATGAAATCCGGACACCCATGAATGCCATCATGGGGCTGGCAGAACAGTTGTCCATGACCCAGCTCAATGAACAACAGCTTTATTTTGTAAAAAACATCAGTGATGTAGCCCATGGTTTGCTGGGCATCATCAATGATATATTGGATTTGTCCAAGATTGAAGCAGGGAAGATGAACATTGAAAAAGAAATCGTTTCCCTGAAAGACATCAATAAAAGTGTTGAGAATATTCTCCGGCCCAAAGCCGAGGAAAAAGGCATCAGCTTTGAAACGGATTTCGACTCCAAAATAGATTCCAATCTTTTTGCTGATGAAGTGCGCATCAGGCAGGTATTGATCAACATTGTTGGCAATGCCATCAAGTTTACTAATTCCGGTTCCATCACACTATCCAGCAAAATGGTGGAAGAGACTAACCAGACGCAACGTATTTTGTTTACCTGTGAAGATTCTGGAATTGGCATCTCTGAAGAAGGACTCAAACATATTTTTGACGACTTTTATCAGGAGGCCAATGAGAACAATCACCGCCATACCGGATCAGGACTTGGCTTGGCTATTACCAGAACACTTGTTAATCTGATGGGAGGCAAGGTTTGGATTGAGAGCAGAAAAGACGTTGGAACCAAGGTGATGATAGAGATAGCATTTGAGATGGTTGGTCCTGATGAATTGATGAAGGATGTTTTTGAGTTTGATGACTGTGGATTGATTGAAGACAAGAAAATTCTTGTTGTGGACGACAATAAACTCAACAGGATGCTTTTTGCCATGATGGTCAAGAACATGAAGGGTATTCCGGATGAGGCTGAAAATGGACTTCAGGCGGTTGAGATGATCAACAAGAATAAATATGATTTGGTGCTTATGGATATTCAGATGCCGATCATGGACGGACCCACAGCCTTGGCGCAAATTATAAAAACCCATGGAGAAACCATTCCTGTCATTGCCCTTACTGCAGCTGCCTTCAAGTCAGAGGTAAATCATATGTTGAACCTTGGTTTTGCAGATTGTATCACCAAGCCCATAGACCAAAAAAATCTTCAGCATCGTTTGTG
>JBJOOI010000256.1:0-3455 GCA_046051375.1 Bacteroidota bacterium
AAAAATGAATTATTGCTTTACCTTCACTAGTATTATTCAGTAAGATTATTGCGTATGGTTCAGTCAAAGTTAATTTTTGATTTTGGAATGCATGTTGGACAGGATTCAGCACAATATTTAAAAGCAGGTTATCAGGTTGTTGCAATTGAAGCCAATCCGGATATGGTAGAAAAAGCCAAAGTAAAATTTTCTAAACAGCTTGAAAACAGTCAGTTAACAATTTTAAACCTGGGAGTGGGTGCAGAAAATGGGTTAATGACATTTTATAAAAACTTACACGTATCTGAATGGAGTTCTTTTGATTTCAAAATAGGTGCCAGGGATAATACACCCTATCAGGAATTAAAAGTTGAATGTGTAAC
This sequence comes from Bacteroidota bacterium, assembly GCA_046051375.1. Lineage (GTDB taxonomy): Bacteria > Bacteroidota > Bacteroidia > Chitinophagales > Chitinophagaceae > Pollutibacter. The sequence continues at coordinate 363 of JBJOOI010000256.1, forward strand.
GGCAGATAAGATTTTCAGTGAATATGAAAAACCTTATTATGTAAAAATTGATATTGAAGGATTCGATCATTATGTTTTGTCTGCATTAGACCCAAACAAACTTCCCCAATATATCTCTTGTGAAGACAGCAGTACTGAAAGTATAGATCTTCTTTTTGAAAAAGGGTACCGAAAATTTAAACTCATCAATCAGGCCAGAAACTTTGAAGCCTTTTCTCTATCAAAAGAGAACAATAAGTTACTCAACTATTTCCAACTCAAGTACAATCGACTCAACATGCGATTGCAGAAATTCATTCCATTAAAAAACCCTTATTCTTCCTCTGGTCCATTCGGAGAAGATACTCCTGGCCCATGGCATGATTACGAAACCGTTAAAGGGTTTTATCAGTCCTTTTATAAGGGGGAAGAACGGATTCCCCTCAATAACCTGAGTTGGTTTGATATTCATGCTTCATTATAATTGCTCCTTACAAAATTTGAAATCAGTTTAATGTGACACTGAGAAAAGGGCACTTATAATTTCTTCTTCATCCTCCAAAATAATCCCTTCAGTCATATTTTTTTTATTTTCACAAAAACAAAATAACCGATGAAGAGGCTGGCGTTTAACTTGATTTTCATTGCTTTATTTTCCTTCTCCGCCTGTAAGAAAATCGAAACCGTTAAACCTTCACCAGTAACACCTGTAACGCCTCCTCCAACATCAACCTTTACCTATGCCAGCGACAAGGTTCAAAACCTGAATGTTGTGTATTTTATTCCCAATGATGTTGCTATTCCTGTCGAATACCACAGGAGGTTGAGTGAGATTTTGCTGAATGCCCAGGACTTTTTCGGCAAGGAAATGCAGCGTAATGGCTATGGATCAAAGAGCTTTGGGTTACTCAAGGATGTTGCCAAAAAACGCATCAAACTGATTGAAATCAAAGGAAAGTTGGGAAAGGCTGCTTACCCTTACAACGGAGGATCGGGGGCTGTGCAAGCTGAAATTGCTGATTATAAGGCAACCCATGCTGGTGAATTCACCAGCGATCATTATCTGGTAATCATCCCTGCATACACATACGACACGAATGGCGAGCCGGGTGGTCCTCCCTTTTATGGGGTAGGAAAGACCTGTTTTGCCCTCGATTATGCCGACCAGGATGTGAAATATCTTGGTGCTGGTGGCATATTGGGGACCAGAGCCACCAAATGGATTGGCGGGATGATTCATGAACTGGGACACGGATTGAACCTGCCGCACAACAGGCAAAAAGAAGTGTCAGAAAAGGCTTTGGGGATGTCTTTGATGTGGGCGGGTAACAGCACGTGGGGTGTTTCTCCCACTTTTCTTACGGCGGCAGATTGCGCGGTACTCAATACCAATCAGGTTTTTAACAATGACAACAAATCCTATTATAGCACTGTCACGGCAAGTGTTCAGCGCATTGCCGGGGAATACAATGCGGCGAAGAATGCCATTGTCGTCAGGGGAAAATTCAAAAGTTCTGCTTTTGTGACCGACATTGTTTATTTCAATGATCCCAATGTGAACAATGAGGGCACAGGGGTCAATAAAGACTACAACGCTATTGCATGGACATCAAAGCCTATTCAATCAGACAGCTTTTATATTGAAATGCCTGTTGCCGATATGGTTGAAAAAACCGATAATATCCCCTATGAATTTAAAGTAAAACTGGTGCACGAAAATGGGACGGTGGTTGAAACTTTTTATACCTATACCTACTTGGGTGGAGTGCCCGTTATTGCTTTCAGCACCCGAGATGAATTGAGCAAGCAGGGCTGGTCTGTTGCAAGTTTCAGTTCAGAGGAAACCAGTGGTGAGGGTTCAACCAATGGCCGGGCATCAACCTTGATTGATGGCAATGCTTCAACATACTGGCATTCACGCTGGACCGGTAATGCAACGCTGTATCCACATGAATTTGTGATTGATATGGGTGCCGTTAAATCTGCCAATGGGTTGTCTGTATTGCAACGTGGAGGCTTGAGCAGGGCCATCAAAGATGCAGAATTGTTCATCAGCAACAATGGATCTGCATTCACTTCAGTGGGTACCTATGTAATCAGCAATATAAACGGAGTTCAATATTTTAACTTCAGTACTGTGAGGTCTTTCCGTTATTTTAAACTGGTGGCAAAATCAGCCTGGGATGGTCTGCAGTTCGCTTCACTTGCTGAGGTGGGGTTGTATTAGTTTTGGTTGATGTTTTGAGGCAATTGTAATATTGTACTACATTTGACCAAAGGACTGTGATGAAGAATAAACTTTCTACAATCGATATTGAACCGGTCAGCCACCAAACCATGGCCGATATTGTAGAGCTAAAGTTATTGGCTTTCCTAAAGAAAAATGCTTTCAAACCCGGTGACGCCCTGCCGAAAGAAATGGAACTCGCTGAGGCATTGGGTGTAAGCCGAAACATCTTGCGGGAAGCGCTCAGCAGGCTTCGTGTGTTGGGTATGGTGGATTCCAAAAAAAGGAGAGGAATGGTGCTGACCAGTCCGGATATACTGGGCTCTCTGGAAAAAGTAATGGACCCGCTGATCATCGATCAAAGTACATTGCAGGATTTTTTCGAACTGCGCCTGACCTTGGAAATGGGTTTGGCAGATATCTTGTTCATCCGCAAAACCAAAAAAGACATTGCAGAGCTGGAGCAGATTGCTTTGGCTGAAAAAGTGCGGGACAAAAACGATGTTGCGTTTCGAATCAAGAGCGAAGTGGAGTTTCATGGTAAAATCTACCGGATGACCGGAAATCATACGATGCAACGTTTCCAAACCATGTTGCTTCCCATTTTTGGGCACCTGGTGACCGTGGAAAAAACGCCTGCAGTAGCCAAGGTTACACATCTTGACCTTGTTAATCTTTTAAAAAATGGTACAATAGAAGAATTTCGGAAGGGTATGCGCGATCACTTGGAACCTCATTTCAAGCGCACTACTAAATAAGATTACTGGCATTGAGGGTGAAATATTAGTCTGGATAGAGCTGTTAAGCCCTTGAAAGGTAATTTTTGGGTTTTTGTTTTTGTTAATTATGTACTACATAAGTATATTCGAACATAAATATTTCATTTT
>JBJOOI010000257.1:0-3689 GCA_046051375.1 Bacteroidota bacterium
TGTCAACAACACATCGGTAATGTCTGTTGGTTGAAATCCCAGCCTGAGCAATGATCCCAGCAAACTGTCATTTCCATGTGGGAAATAATGGCTGAAAAATTTTTCTGATTGTTTGTTCCCCATGCCGGTATCGATGAGGATTTTTCTTTCACCATCGACTACAAGCAAACAACGCATCGCAAAACTGCAGCGGTTGTTTTCGTCTGCAGGAATTGATTTTTGCCAAAGGGTTTTGGGTACAACACCAAACATGGCACCACCATCCAATTTGAAGAGGCCGGTATCAATGGAATAAACTTGCATATTTTTCTCTTGAGATGACCGCCTTGGTATAGAGCAAAGCGAAAAAACTGATGATGAAGAACACCATGAGTACAAGGATAGAATTCCTCATGCTGCCGGTGAGTTCCTCATTGTAGGCAAAAAGAAAGAGTCCGAGGGTCCCATGACCAATCCAACACAGGCTGCCAGGATATAAAATTGGGTTTGGGAAGTGATGAAATAGCCCCAAATGCAAATGGCTACCCAAATGACAATGCCAACCAGCATGGTAGGAATATTGCCAATCTTTTTTGACAATTTACTCAAAGCGATGGCACCGAAGATGGCAACAATCTGAATCAGCAAAATGGTAAGGATGAGTTTGGGTTCATCTTCTGGCTTGGGAAAGATGTGTTTTTTGCTGTACCCAGCAGCCACAAGCATAACAGTCTGCACCCCAACGCTGAGAAAGAAAAAAGCGGCCAGATAGCGCTTCAATGCCGGGATTTGTTTTACCTGGTTCCAAACCAGTTTAAGCTCATGAAATCCATTGATGAGGATATGCTTCTTGAGTTTTTTGTTGCTCGAGGTATTGGATGGCAATGCACGCAATGGGATTTGGGCGAATCCAAACCACCAAAGCCCAACCAGCAGGAAGGAAATCCTTGGTCCCAGTGTTTTGTCGCCATTGTCCAGACCGAATAATTCCGGCTTCAAAATGATGACAAAGCATATCAACTGCAACAATACGCTGCCAATGTATCCCATGGCAAATCCTTTTGCACTCACACTGTCACGTTCTTCGGGGCTTGCAATATCAGGGAGATAAGAGTTGTAAAAAACCCAGCTGTTCCAGAAGCCCAATGCAGCAAGAGAGAAAAAGATGATGCCATATTCTATCCTGTCTGGGGTGAAAAAAAACAAGGCTGCGCAGGACATCGATCCGATCATGGTAAATACACGCATGAAGGCTTTTTTATTTCCCCTGTAATCAGCAATCGAAGACATGATGGGAGACATCAGGGCCACAAGAAAAAAAACAAGGGCCAGTGCATAGTTCTGCAGCGCTGTGTTGATGACGCGGATACCGAAGAAACTCACATAGGAAAGCTCATCAGGATTTTTGTTGCTGGTTACCGCCACATAATAAGCCGGGAAAATGGTGGAAGTGATGACCAGGTTATAGGTGCTGTTGGCCCAGTCGTACATGGCCCAGGCGTTTTGAATCTTCTTTCTATTGGTATTCATTGGCTAAAGCTTGTCCGTCAAGATAAGCAATATCAAGACAGCACCAAGCACAATTCTGTACCATCCAAAGATCCTGAAACCATTTTGTTGCAGAAAACGGATAAAAAATTTGATGGCAAGCAGGGCTACAACAAATGCAATGCTGCTTCCCAGCAAAAGGAAATTAATTCCCTGGGTATTCAGCAATGCAGGCTCATCCTTCCAGATGTCGTAAAGGCTTTTGAGCGTGGCTGCGGCCATGGTGGGTACCGCAAGGAAAAAAGAGAAGTCTGCAGCCAATGAGCGGGTGAGTTTCTGTTGCATGCCACCTATGATGGTTGCCGCACTGCGGCTCAATCCCGGAAACAAGACCGCGAGCACCTGGTACATGCCAATGAAAAAAGCTTTTTTGTAGGTGATTTCTTCCTCTTTCTCAATGGCTCCATGGTTGAACCATTTGTCTACAAATAGAAGAATGACACCTCCAGCAAAGAGCACAATAGAGATGAAGAGTGGCTTTTCAAGCACAGCTTCGATGTGTTTTTTGAACAAAGCACCAAAGGCAAGTGCAGGAAGGATGGCCACAAAAAGCTTGAAATAAAAACTGACGCGTTTGAAGTCCATGAACTTCTTCCAGTATAAAACGACAACAGAAAGAATGGCCCCAAACTGTATCACCACCTCAAATAATTTGGTGAATGGGTCATCTCCGATATTGAAAAACGCAGAGGCAATGACCATATGGCCGGTTGAAGACACGGGAAGAAATTCTGTAATGCCTTCGATGATGGCCAAAACAATGGCCTGGAATGTATTCATGAAAAAAAGGTGAAAATGAGCAAACTACTTCTTGGATTTCTTCATGATGGCATAGACCTCAATGAGCAATCCTGCAACTATCAAGAGTGGTGCCAGGGTGATGCGCTTCATGCTGTAGACTTCATTTTCAGCAAATACATTGGGGTCTTCCCCTTTTCCGCCCGCCATCAAAACAAGGCCTATCGCAATGACGACAAGTCCTATCAGCATCCATCTCAGGTTATCCTTTCCGAAAATTGTGTTGTTCTTCGTTTCCATGTAGTGTTGTTTATCAATATAAATCGTCCAGTTTCATTTTGAGGTACTTCATCACACTCCTGTGTGTGCTGATGAAGGTAATGCTAATTCCAATAAGGATAAGACCTCCGAAAAGCATTGCCAGCATGCCATTGTCTCTCAGTGCCTTGATTTCAGGTAACCACCAGTTCTCAACACCATAAATGATGAGGACAAGTGCGGCGATGGCTATGATGGCGCTGGCCAGTCCGTTCAGGATGGCCTTGGTGTCAAAGGGTTTTGAGATGAACCACCTTGTTGCCCCAACCATCTGCATGGTTTTGATCAGGAAACGGTTGGAAAACATGGCCAGTTTGATGGTATTGTCAATCAGGATGATCACGATCAGGGCCAATACCCCTGCAAGTGCCAGTAGAAAATATCCTGTTTTTTTCACGATATTGTTCAGGTTGCTGACCACAGCATCAGGATACTTCACTTCACTGATGATGAAGTTTTTGGTAATGTCTTTGGTGATTATTTTAAGGCTGTCCTTGTTCACATAGGCGGGTTCCAGGTAAAAGTCGATGCTTGCAGGAAGAGGATTGTAATCCAATACCTTGTTCCAATCATCATTGCCGTCTCCGATGAATTTTGCTCTTGCGGCTTCTTTGGTGACAAACTCTACATTGCGGGCATAGGGCTTGCTTTCGATAGATTTTTTTACCAGGTCGATTTCCCGATCCGGACTACCATCCCTCACAAATGCATTGACCTGAACACTGCCTTTGAAATAGCTTTCCAATTTGCTGGCATTGATGACCAGCCATCCCAGCATTCCCAGGATGAAGAGCACAAGGGCTACCCCCAAAATGGCCATAAAATAGGAAGGTTTGCTGCGTTTCATCGATGCATTGCGCTGTGCTGTCATGTTCGGTTTGGATTTTGTTCCGCTGTTGTCCACTGTAATCATGTCAAAAATAGCAATTTTAAAGCGTTTGTGTATTTTTGCGCTTCCTACAGGAAAGGTTAATTTTTTAAGGCCCAATTAAAGCAACATAAATGGAATACGCATTCAGGAATATTGAACGGAAATGGCAGGAGAATTGGAAAGCAAGCAATGCGTATAAAGTATCAAATGATAGCGCTAAGCCCAAGTATTATGT
>JBJOOI010000258.1:0-3449 GCA_046051375.1 Bacteroidota bacterium
ATTGATGACAGCAGCTGGGATGGTATTCAACTGATTGAGCAATTGGCACATATTTTCATGGTGCAGGGTTTTGAAACTGAGATCCTTGCTGCATCTATCCGCAATCCATTGCATATCGTTAGAGCCGCTGAAGCTGGAGCGCACATCTGTACTTGTCCATTGAGTTCTATCCTCGGTTTGCTCAAGCATCCTTTGACGGATATCGGGCTGGCGCAGTTTCTGGAAGATGCCAAAAAAATGTAGTTTGATTCACTGAATCAGGCGATTACCCTTACAGGTTCCACCAATAGTTGAATTTCAACACCAGCGCCCTGTTCTTGACATTGAATGGGGCAGGGAAGTAGTTGTCCGTGTACACAATATACAGGTCTGAGGCAGGCTTATACCGCCATTGGAACCTGGTATTGAGGTTGATGTTTTTTTGCTGGTTGTTGTACTGGATGAATGTCGTAAAAAACAAGGTATTGGTGAATGTAACGTCTATCCTTGGACCGACCAGCCAAAATGTGGTTTTGTTCCAGGGACTTTGCATGGAGATTTGGTTATAGCTTGCACTCAAAGCTGCGCTGACAAAAGGCTGAAAGCGGTATCCCATTTCAGCACTGACATACCGCCTCGTACCATTTTGATAGTAGCCTCCAAACCTTGTAGAAAATGCATAAGTGAACAACTGCTGGGGTTTTGATACAAATTCTGTTCCAGTTGCCCTCCAATGGTGTTTTGTTCCCCTGGCAAGAGTATCCTTATTGAAATTCGTTGGATCAAAGGGCTGGAGCAACTGTACATAATCATAGGCAATCCATTGAGTAAAGGTTGCCTGGTTTCTCAACGTTAGGGTATAGGCCATGAAAGTCGTATTGTCAGTAAGCCTCAACCGGTCAGTATAATAATTGAAACTGCTCAGTTTGAGTGAGTGGCTGGTGATTTTCTTGTTTTTGCTGAAAAATGTTTTCGTGATGCCTGGAGTAAGTTTGATGAAATCCTTGCGGGGAACATATCCCACTTCGGCATTGTAGTTTTTCCCAACATATTCCTGTTGCCAGCTGAACAACCATTTTTTACTGCTGTACTGTATGTTGGCAGCATGTACCCAGTCTTCTTTGCTGGTATTCTTAGAGAATGATTTCATCAATACTGCCTTGCCAGTCCAGAGGTTGTTGGCAGAAGCCAGATTGTATTCTATCCCAATGTTTCGGTTGAATGGGTTGGTCATCAAAGCAGCATCTCTTTTGCCCGAAGATACCTGGTCACGGTTGACTACCAACAGGCCAATATTGGATCGGGCAAAGACCCTGCGCTGCAAAGCAAACACAGTATAATTCTGTGCAAGTGTCTTGTTTGTGGGGTTTTCACCGGTTTGCATGTTCATGAGACCCATTCTCCAATCCTTGTTCAGTTTACCGCTGAGCCTGGCACCAAATTGAATAGGAGCATTCAGACCGATCCTTCTTGAGAAAAATGGCCTGATACCTGAATATCCAAAGTTTGAAAACTGATCCCCATTTTCAAGAAAAAACTGTCTTCTCTCAGGGAAAAACAATTCAAAGCGGTCTAAATTGGTTACCTGCCTGTCCACTTCTACCTGTGAAAAATCCGGGTTCACCGTCAGGTCAAGATTCAAAGATGAAGTGATGCCTATCTTGGCCTCCAGACCAACCTCTTTTTTGAAAGCAGTTTTTGTGCCTGCACTGTAATTCTTGCTTCCGCTGGTCAGTACATAGGGAATGACAGAAATATTGGTGCCAGCCTCAGGGGGTGCCTCATCCCAAATCAACTGTCCACTGTAGGCCAAGGTGGCAGTAGGGAACTGCCTCGGAACCGGCGCCCAGCTTGATTTTTCCGCCATGGTGATGTCCAGTCGGCTGAAGTTGATGCCCCAGGTTTTGATGCCGTTTTTGTAGCGAATTGTTTTAAAAGGGATGGCAGCTTCCCAGATCCATTTGTCCTGGTAATTCTTGACGGCAGAACTCCATTTGTTGTCCCAGTTGAGGTCAACCTTTCCTCCATCGTACATGATGCCGTCCCATTGGGCTCCGGCAGCATTGGATCCAAAACTGAATCCGTTTGTTTGGTCGTCGAAGGGATCCATGAAAAGAAGGAAATTATCATTCTTGCCAAAAACAAAATCCCTTTTCAGGGATTCAACCATGTATGCCTGGTCGGGCTTGTTGTAGCAGATGGCGATCAGGTAAAGCTGCTCATTGTCATAGCTCATCTTGACAGCAGTCTTCACCAGGGCTTTGCTGGTATCCATGGGCAATACCATGTTGAAGTTATCTGCAGTTTCTGCAAAAGACCATGCATCATCAATAACGCCATCAATCAAAATCGGCGTCGGCGTTTTTTTGATATGGTAGTTGAGGTCATCATTCTTCCTTTGCGCCAATAGGAGCATTGGAGATGCAATGAGCAGCAATAAAAATGTGAAACCCCGAATGGACAATATGTTGCGTTGAAAAGCTATCAGGCGACTGCTTTCTTTACCAGGTCTGCCGCCTCGCTGAGAAGGATGGCACTTTGCACCTTCAATCCACTCTCATCGATCAGCTTCTTGGCTTCAACTGCATTGGTTCCTTGTAAACGCACAATGATCGGGATATTGATGTTCCCGAGGTTTTTGTATGCCTCGATTACACCAGAAGCAACCCTGTCGCAACGTACAATTCCGCCAAAGATGTTGATGAGGATGGCCTTTACATTGGGATCCTGCATGATGATCTTGAATCCTGCCTCAACTGTTTGTGCGTTGGCAGTACCACCTACATCAAGGAAGTTGGCGGGCTCTCCACCACTGAGTTTGATCATATCCATGGTGGCCATGGCCAAACCAGCACCATTGACCATGCAACCTACATTGCCATCAAGCTTCACAAAGTTGAGGTTGAATTTTCCTGCCTCCACTTCTGTAGGATCTTCTTCAGAAAGATCACGCATGGCAGCAAGGTCAGCATGCCTTCCCAGTGAATTCTCATCAATGCCCATTTTGCAATCTACGGCGATGATCTTGTCATCTGCAGCTTTGAATAGGGGATTGATCTCCAGCATGGAGCAGTCAAGGCCCACATAGGCATTATAGAGATTGGTCACAAACTTGACCATGTTTTTGAAAGCGTCACCACTTACACCCAGGTTAAAAGCAATTTTTCTTGCCTGAAAAGGGAGCAAACCGCCAGATGGATGCACGGACTCCCTGAAGATTTTTTCAGGTGTATCGTGTGCAACATCTTCAATATTCATTCCACCCTCAGTACTGTACATGATCACGTTTTGACCAGTTGCCCTGTCAAGCAGGATAGAGAGGTAAAATTCTTTTCTTTCTGAAGGTCCGTCATAGTACATGTCCTGAGCAACAAGGATTTTGCTGACCAGTTTACCTGAAGGACCAGTTTGGATGGTTACCAAGGTGCCACCCAGTATTTTTTGTGCAAACTCCTGAATGTCTTCAAGGC
>JBJOOI010000259.1:0-3442 GCA_046051375.1 Bacteroidota bacterium
CCATCACGATCTTTTTCACCATGACATCCAGAACTTCCGCAATCTTTTGTTTTCGAGGAACGGATGAGCCTATAACCCAGTTCTTCTTCAGCAGTAAAAGATGCTCTCTTCGCCATTACATCATCATACTTGGAAGAAAACTGATTTACCTCTGAAGATGCTTCATACGCTGCTATCGCAAATGCAACATTGTTATAATTTTTCATAACCAATGGACTTGACGGATTTTCTGCAGCGGTAAGTATATCTAAATCATTGCCCCACACTTTCTTGTACAATGGATAATAGGATCCGTTTTTGATCATCAGCAGCAAATCTCTCCTTCCGGTTGTGGTGTTGAAATTGTGTTCTTTATCTGCCAGGAAGGGACCACGGGCCTGTTCTGCAGCAGGATTTCCCAACTCAGCTCCAGTTGCTCTTCCATCCCAAAACAATCCACCTTCGTATTCATCACCTAATTTTTTGCGATCTTTAGGCAAATTCAAAATGGGACTAAAGGTTGCATATGAAGCGGAGGGTGGTTTTCTGCCTCCAAAGACACCAGCAACGGCACCTTCGCCAATACCGGATTTGAAGCCTCCTGGAATGAGACCCCATTCTCTGTTTCCTCTGTTCGCATGTCCTTGAGACTCAAAGCCAGCATATCCCTGCTGTGGCAAGTGACAAGACGCACAAGATTGGGTCATGGCGCCGCCTCTGGCAAACTGTCCAGCCGTGGCCGACAGGCTTGCATCAAAATAAATATACTTACCCAGCAATTCCTTATCGGAAAGGGCTGTTTTTGCAATGTTCTTGAATTTGGAATTTTCCAGATCCAAAACGTTGGGAGTGAAATCATTGTTCTTGTTACAAGAACCCAGGATGAAAAGAAGAAAAAAAGCACTGAGGATTTGCATGCCCTTTTTGGACAATGCAGTTTTGCCAAATGTCATAAACATAGTTTTAGGGTAAAAAAAAACGGATTTCGAAGGAAATGGAAGGCGGTAAGATCGAAGGAATTAGATTTATAACCTGGTACGGTGTGCTTAACTGTAGAACACAAACAAAATAGAACTTTAACAAAAAAGCAAATATAATTATGACTTTTTTATGACATAAGCATGAGTCAATATACTTAGTGCTGAAAATGAATATATAAAATATTACAAAAATTAATATATCAATCAAGGAAATGACTCCAGAAGAAAGAATAGCCCCAACCAAACTGCATACAGCTCTCCCCATATGCATAAAATCCAAGCGGCCAATATGATGGCCGCTTGGATTTTAAAACCTGATATAATTTCCTGATTAGTTCGCTGGCTGCTGGGTAGCAGTAGCACGATATGCAGGAGGAGGAGTAACAGGTCTTGTGTCACTCAGTGTTCTCATGAAAGCAACGATGGCTTTTTCCTGACGGACGGTAAGACCAAGATTTCCAATTTCTGGGCCTCTATGCATGGTTTGAGCATATTCAGGAGCTCCCCATGGTCTCCAATCCGCATTGGTTTTAACATCTGCTTTTGCTGATGGACTCCAGCCTGCTCCGGCAACATCTCTAGTATTGTAGAAGTGCATAACCTCTTCAAGGCTGCTGAAAATACCATTGTGCATGAACCTCTTGCCACGACCAGGACCACCTGATCTGGCGTTTTCGCCGAGGGCAACATTCCTCAATGTTGGTGTTTTGAAAGCTGCAATGTGTGCTTGAGGATTTTGAACAGGCAAATCCCTGGGAACGTTGGGGCCTACCAAGGTTGTGTATATGCCTTGATCCACAGCACCTTTTTGCAAACCTTCTTCTTTGCGGTATTCAGATTTCCAAGGCAGGCCAATGTTATCATAGGTAAAATCGGTGAAAAGTGCAGGGCCAGTCTCTCCTTTTTCAGCATGACATCCTGAATTTCCACAATTTTTTGTCGCTGATGACCTCATGAGCCTGTAACCTTCCGCTTCTTCTGCGTTAAAAGTTGCTCTCCTCGCCATCACATCATCATATTTGGAAGAAAACTGATTTACATCTGAAGAAGCTTCATAAGCTGCAATGGCAAACGCAACATTGTTATAATGATCGATGACCAATTGGCTTGCAGGGTCTGTAGTGAGGGTGATATTGTCTAATCCTGCACCATACACGGTTTTGTACAATGGGTAGTAAGATCCTTGCCTGATCATTACCAACAAATCTCTCCTTCCGGTTTGTGTATTGAAATTGTGTTCTTTGTCTGCCAAGAATGGACCACGGGCCTGTTCTGCGGCAACGTTTCCTAATTCAGCTCCAGTTGCTCTTCCATCCCAGAACAAACCGCCAAGGTATTGACCTGCAACATCTAAAGTGCCCATCTGCAACTTTGGACTGAAGGTGGCGTAAGCTGCTGATGGTGGTTTTCTGCCTCCAAAAGACCCTTCAACCGCGCCTTCTCCAATACCAGATTTAAAACCGAATGGTATGGTTCCCCATTCCATCTTGCCGCGATCGGACGAGCCAGACTCAAAGCCTGCATATCCCTGCTGGGGCAAGTGACAAGAGGCACATGACTGGGTCATGGCACCGCCTCTGGCAAACTGTCCAGCTGAGGCTGATAGACTGGCATCAAAATAAATGTACTTACCCAACAATTCCCTGTTGTTAAGGGGTGCAATTACTGGGGCTGGGACTCTTTTGTTCCCAAGCTCCAAAACTTCTGGCTTGAAATCATTTTCCTTGCTGCAAGAATTGAGCAAGACAACGAGAGAAAGGCATGATGAGGCGGACATGATCTTGTTGATCAATGTGCTTGACATTTTTGTCATAAACAAATAGGTTTAGGTTATAAAAAACGGATCTCTAAGGAAGTGGAGGGTAGATTCGAGAGGAATTAGATTTATAACCTTGTACGGATTACTGTGGTCAGGTTGCAAATGTCATAAAAAAATTACAATTAACATTGTTTTCAATCATTGATGTATTTTACTTTTTGTATAATTAATTTTTATGACATCAATATTGTGTAAAAAAAATCCAGGCGGCCAACTGTATGGCCACCTGGATGAAAAGATCAGATATAATTGTTCTGATTAGTTGGCTATCTGCGCTGGAGTGACAGCAGCACTATAAGGAGGAGGAGGCAAAACATCCCTTGTATCGCTCAATGTTCTCAGGAAAGCAACGATGGCTTTTTCCTGACGTGCTGAAAGACCGAGTTTTCCAACCTCATCATTAGGAACCATGGTTGCAGCATATTCAGGTGTTCCCCAAGGTCTCCAACCATCTCCTTTTGCAGCTGTGTTTGTCTTTGTATTCCAACCTTCGCCTGGAACACTTCTCGTGTTGTAGAAATGGATGACTTCTTCAAGGGTTCTGAATATACCATTGTGCATGAATCTTTTCCCTTTCCCTGCGCCATTGCTGTTCTCCCCGCGGGCCACATTTCTCAAGGTAGGTGTCCTGAAAGTACCAATTTTTTCCCTTGCAGCTGCCATA
>JBJOOI010000260.1:0-3439 GCA_046051375.1 Bacteroidota bacterium
CTTGAGCATATCCGTGCCATTGGAGAAACCAATATTGTTGCCAAAAATTTCATTGGCCAGGGTTACTATGGAACCCATACTCCCAGTGTCATCCTCAGGAATATTTTTGAGAACCCAGGTTGGTACACTCAATATACGCCCTACCAGGCAGAAATTGCACAAGGAAGACTGGAAAGCCTTTTGAACTACCAAACCATGGTCAGTGAACTGACAGGTTTACCCATTGCCAATGCCTCTTTGTTGGATGAATCAACGGCAGCCGCTGAGGCCATGACCATGTTTTTCAATGCCCTCAACAAGCAGGACCATATCGAACGTCCAAGGTTCTTTGTAGACCAAAACTGCTTTCCCCAAACCCTTGATCTACTGGTTACAAGAGCACTACCCATTGGAATTGAATTGGTTACAGGAGATTTCTCAACCACCACACTAGACAACTCATACTTCGGCGCACTGGTTCAATACCCCAACAACATCGGCGGATTGAACGACTACAAAGGATTTATTGACCATGTGCATGAAATTGGCGGATATGTGGTGATGACCACCGACCTGTTGGCACTGACCCTTATCACCCCTCCAGGTGAACTTGGCGCTGATGCAGCCTGCGGATCAGCACAGCGCTTTGGCGTCCCCTTGGGATATGGCGGCCCACATGCAGCTTTCTTTGCCACAAAAGATGATTTCAAACGCAGCATTCCGGGCAGGATCATCGGCGTAAGCATTGATGCAGATGGAAACAGGGCCCTTCGCATGGCCCTCCAAACCCGTGAGCAGCACATTAAAAGAGAGAAAGCCACTTCCAATATTTGCACAGCACAGGCACTTTTGGCCAACATGGCTGCAATGTATGCCGTTTATCACGGAGCGCAAGGCCTCAAAAACATCGCTACCAGAACCAGCATGTTTGCCCATGCCGCAGCCAGCACCTTGCAAGCGCTTGGATACGAATTGGCCTCATCCAGCTTCTTTGACACCATAGCGGTAATTACAAATGATGCTGAGGCTATTGTTGCATCAGCTGCAGAAAAACACATCAACCTGCGCCTGATCAACCCTTCGATGGTAGGCATCAGCTTTGATGAAACAAGCAATACCGGCAATGTCATGGCCGCCCTCTCCTGTTTTGACCAGGACGGAAAAGCCACTTTGAACTTTGCCGGATCAGAAAGTCTTCCCAATATTCCTGCAAGCCTCAAGCGCAGTTCAACCTATTTGCAACACCCTGTTTTCAACACTTATCATAGCGAAAGCAAGATGATGAGATACATCAAATCATTGGAAAACAAAGACTTATCTCTTAATACCTCCATGATTTCTTTAGGGAGTTGTACCATGAAATTGAACGCAGCCTCAGAGATGATGCCATTGAGCTGGGCCTGCTGGGGACAAATTCATCCCTTTGCACCTGCAGCGCAGACAAAGGGATACCAGTTCGTGTTGGACGAGTTGTCAAAATATCTCTGTGAGGTAACAGGATTTGATGCTTGCAGTCTGCAACCGAACAGTGGAGCGCAGGGAGAATATGCTGGCCTCCTGGCCATCAGGGGATACCATCTTTCCCGCGGAGACCATCACCGCAATGTGATGCTGATTCCTATTTCTGCTCATGGCACCAATCCTGCCTCTGCTGTAATGGCTGGCATGAAAGTGGTCGTGGTAAAAGCCCTGGAAAATGGATACATCGACGTAGAGGACCTCAGTGCAAAAGCCATACAATACAGCGAAAACCTCGCTGGTATCATGATCACCTATCCCAGCACCTATGGTGTTTATGAGGAGACGGTAAAAGACATCACTGCCATCATACACAGCCATGGCGGCCAGGTCTACATGGATGGAGCCAACATGAATGCCCAGGTCGGACTAACCGCTCCAGGACTGATTGGTGCTGACGTTTGTCACCTGAACCTGCATAAAACCTTTGCCATTCCTCACGGTGGTGGAGGACCCGGCATGGGACCCATTTGTGTGAAAGCGCATTTGGCACCATTCTTGCCCGGACATACCCAAACTGCAGGAGCTGACTTGGACATTACCAAAGGTAATACTGCCGTCAGTGGTGCACCATTTGGAAGCGCAAGCATTCTGCTGATCAGCTATGGCTATATCAGGATGCTCGGCGGAAATGGCCTGAAAGCTTCAACCGAATATGCCATCCTCAATGCCAATTACATGAAGGCAAGGCTTACAGGGCATTATGATGTCTTGTATTTGGGCAAAAACGGCACCTGCGCACATGAATTCATTGTAGACCTCAGGCCTTTCAAGAAATCTGCAGATATTGAAGCAGAAGATCTGGCAAAGCGTTTGATGGATTATGGATTTCACGCTCCAACCCTTAGTTTCCCTGTACCGGGTACGGTAATGATAGAGCCAACAGAGAGCGAAGACAAAGCTGAGCTGGACAGGTTCTGTGATGCCATGATCGGCATCAGAAACGAGATCCGCGAAATTGAGGATGGAAAGGCAGATAAAAAAGACAATGTATTGAAAAGAGCACCCCATACCATGGCCAATATATGTGCGAATCTATGGGAAAGGCCTTACTCCAGGGAAAAAGCAGCCTTCCCTGAAGACAGGATCAGGAGCAACAAATTTTGGCCAAGCATAGCCAGGGTAAACAATACCTATGGCGACAGGAACCTGGTCTGCACCTGTGAGCCTGTCAGCAGCTATGCCGAATAGCTGAGATACTGAGTTTTTTTTAGATTTTTTCCTTCATTTTATTCAGAAAATGGGTGAGTTGTCGTAAATTCAAACGACAGCTTGCCCCTACCTTAGATTTTATTTACCCAAAAGATCTATTCAATAGATTTTATCAAAAAACTGCTTTCTTATGGCAAGAAATCGGGGATTATACCGTCCGGAATTTGAAAGAGATGCGTGTGGCATTGGCTTTGTAGCCAACATCAAAGGAAACAAAAATCACCAGGTGGTTTCTGATGCCCTGACCATTCTTGAGAACATGGAACACAGGGGTGCCTGTGGATGCGAAAACAATACCGGAGATGGTGCAGGCATCCTGATCCAAACTCCTCACGCCTTCTTTTTTGACGAATGCCTCAAAATGGGGGTTCATCTTCCTGCTTTTGGCCGTTACGGGGTTGGTTCGGTTTTCTTTCCAAGAGAAATAAGGCTCAGGGAAGAATGCAGAGACATTTTTAGCAGAACCGCAGAAGAGCTTGGTCTTGAAGTTCTTGCATGGAGAAAAGTTCCGGTGAATCCTGAAGACATTGGTTTTACCGCCCGGTCAGTTGAGCCTGAAATAGAACAGGTTTTCGTTGCCTGCCCTGACCATATCTCCGACCCCATGGCCTTCGAAAGAAAGCTTTTTGTGTTGAGAAACTACGCAAGCCACCTCATCAACAACAGTGTCAAAAAAGATCCCATCGGGTTTTATATCGCATCCCTCTCCTACAAGGTGATTGTTTACAAA
>JBJOOI010000261.1:0-3616 GCA_046051375.1 Bacteroidota bacterium
GGCATGGTTTGCTTTGCCTATGCCGCCAATACCTATATGATGTTTGCTTTTTGCGTCATTTATTGCCTTGGAGGAATAGCCGGCCCCGCTTTGCAAGGCATCATCTCCTCCCATGTTCCAGCCAACGAACAGGGTGAGCTACAGGGTGCCCTGACCAGCCTGATCAGTGCAACTGCTATCGTTGGACCGCCCCTGATGACCAACCTGTTTTCATTTTTCAGCAGGGATGGCGCTCCGCTTTATTTTCCGGGTGCTCCCTTCATAGCCGGTGCGTTTTTCTTCCTTTTCAGTACGGTAATAACCTACAAAAGCCTTCAGGCAGAGAAAAGGGCAGCACCCTTTTAAGAAAAATGTTGTTAAAATGTGCAAAAAAGTACCGATTTTTTTATTTATTTCTTGCAAATCAAATTATTAAGTCTAGCTTTGTCTTGTAATTTGAGTTAAGTACAGTATTTAGTAAGTGAAAGTATTTTCTGCTACGCATGTTCTGCTAATAGTAAAAGTCTTCTTTACGCCTGTGTTTCTCTCATCCTTTTTTAATTTTTTATTTTTTTGAAATGAACATTTATGTTTCAAATTTGAGCTTCAACGTACAGGATGAAGACTTGAAAGAATTCTTTGCTGAGTATGGAGAAGTAACTTCAGCAAAGGTTATCACAGACAAATTCACTGGTCGTAGCCGTGGCTTCGGTTTTGTTGAAATGTCTGACGATGCAGCCGCACAGAAAGCTATCCAAGAATTGGATGGTGCAACTGTTGAAGGCCGTGCCATCAAAGTAAGCGAGGCGAAGCCTCGTGAAGCGCGCCCTAGCAATGGTGGCAGCGGTGGTGGTGCTCCTCGCCGTAATTTCGGCGGTGGCGGCGGCGGTGGAAACCGTTGGTAATCGCATCAACTATCTGATTGAAAAAGGGAACCATTGGTTCCCTTTTTCTGTTGAAGAGGTTTACCAATTCTTTTTTGCAACTTTGCAGTACAATCTTACACATGAGCATCGTAAACGAATTCAACGAGTACAGAGAAAAGATGAATGATGTCATCCTGAGCAAGGGCAATCTGGTGATGAAGCGCCTGTGGAACCTTGACACCAATACCTATCAGGAAGGGGCATTGGATGTGAAGACCAAGGAAATGCTGGGCCTGGTGGCCAGCATGGTATTGAGATGTGATGATTGTATCAAGTATCATCTCGGAAAGTGCCATGAATTGGGCCTGACAACAGATGAGGTGTATGAGATATTCTCTGTTGCGAATATTGTTGGCGGTACCATCGTCATCCCCCATACACGCAGGGGTGCTGAGTATTGGGAAGCCTTGCAGTCGTCCAGCGAAACAAAATAATTGAGTATATTTAAATGAATAAAGGTGTTTTATGAGTGAAGTATTGCAAACAGCAGCGCCGCTTACATCCAAAGATTTTCAAACAGACCAGGAAGTAAGGTGGTGTCCGGGATGTGGAGACTATTCTATCCTTGCACAGGTGCAGAAAGTGATGCCAACCTTGGGTATACCCAGAGAGAATATCGTGATTGTTTCAGGAATCGGTTGCTCCAGCCGCTTCCCTTACTATATGGAAACCTATGGCATGCACTCCATCCATGGAAGGGCCACTGCCATCGCGAGTGGTTTGAAGGCAACAAGGCCTGAACTGAGTGTATGGATTGTGACCGGTGATGGTGACTCACTCAGCATTGGTGGCAATCATACAATTCATTTGTTGAGAAGGAATTTTGATGTGAACATCATGATGTTCAACAACCAAATCTATGGTTTGACAAAGGGGCAATATTCACCAACCTCTGAAGAGCACAAGGTGACCAAGTCTACTCCTTTTGGCAGCATTGATCATCCGTTCAATCCTTTGGCATTGGCCATGGGCGCAGATGCCACCTTTATTGCCAGAACCATGGACCGTGATCCTAAGCATTTGCAGGAATCTTTGTTGCGCAGCAATGCCCACAAGGGTGCATCCTTTCTTGAGATCTACCAGAACTGCAACATCTTCAACGATGGGGCATTTGAAATATTCACAGACAAGGCATCCAAGCCGGTGGAAACGCTTTTCCTCGAGCAAGGTAAACCCCTGCTTTTTGGTGCCAACAAGGAAAAAGGAATCAAGCTTGATGGTTTCAAGCCAGTAGTGGTAGACCTTACAGAAGGCGCCAGTGCAGACGATTGCTGGATCCATGACGACCATGATTTTTACAAGGCACAGATTTTGGTGCGCATGTTTGATGATCCGCATATCGCCGGTCACCTGCCCAGGCCTTTTGGTGTTTTCTATGAAACCGAAAGGGCATGCTACGAAGACCAGATGCAAATGCAGATTGATGAGGTGATTGCGAAAAAAGGCCTCGGCGATCTCAACAAATTGCTCCGTGGCGGAGAAACCTGGACCATTTCATAAATTGCTTCGTGGCGGATAGCCATTGACGGTTTCATAAGTTGCTTGCTGGCAGCTAGACCCTAACCTTTTCATAAGTTGGATTTAGGCAATTAATTCAAGCTTATACGTTGCAGAACAACGGTAGTGGCTTCAATCTGTTTATATTTGAAGCCATGCTGATTACTGTTCATCCAAAAGACCCACAGGCAAGATTGATCAAACAAATCGCGGATTGTTTGCGCAGCGGTGGTGTGATCATTTACCCTACCGACACTGTCTATGGATTGGGTTGTGATATTTTTCAACCCAAAGCGGTTGAAAGAATCTGCCGCATCAAAGGGCTTGATCCTGCAAAAGCCAACCTCTCTTTTATTTGCAGCGATCTTTCTGATTTGAGCAGGTATGCAAGGACCATTTCTACCCCACAGTACCGGCTCATCAAGAACAATATCCCCGGACCATTCACGTTTATTCTTCCTGCCAGCAAGGAGGTGCCTAAAATCCTGAAAAGCAAGAAAGATACGATTGGATTAAGGGTTCCCGATCATCATATCACCCATGCGATTGCTGCAGCATTGGGCAATCCCATCCTGAGTTCATCCCTCCCTGGAGACATGGTGGAGGAATACACCGATCCTGAACTGATCCACGAAAAGTTTCACAAACTGGTTGACATCGTTGTTGATGGTGGCATTGGCGGCATGGAGTATTCCACCATTGTTGACATGACGGATGAAGAGCCTGAAGTGATCAGGCAAGGCGCAGGAATCTTGGGTTAATTTTTTAATTTAAAACTCTCCCGGTGCAGGGGGCATCTTCCGAATTCGGCAATCGCCTTTCGGTGATCAAGCGTGCCATATCCCTTGTTTTTTTTCCAGTTGTACTGGGGATATTTTTCGTTGTGTTCCAGCATAAAATCATCGCGGTATGTTTTGGCCAGGATGCTGGCTGCTGCGATGGAAAAATATTTGCCATCACCCTTGATGATGGTGGCATGCGGAATTTTTTTGTAAGGCTTGAAACGGTTGCCATCAATGATGATGAAACAGTGCCAGGTGCATGGCCTTGATGGAGGCATTCAGGATATTGATCTGGTCAATTTCTTCCGCATCAATTTTGGCCACCGCCCAGCTGATGGCAGTCTTCTGGATCATATCCCGCAGTGCGTAACGGGTCTTTTCTTTGATCTGTTTTGAATCGTTCAAAACTGGATCAGCAAAATCGGGAGGAAG
>JBJOOI010000262.1:0-3429 GCA_046051375.1 Bacteroidota bacterium
TTCATCAAGGAAAGCTGTACATTGATTTCACCAAGTTTTTGATCATTAGAACTGACGTTTTGCAGGAATAGTTGTCCCTGGGTGCTTATATCAAAGGCCCCTGACTGTGCCTTGTATTGTTGGATTTGTTGCTCTATGGTATTGAGTTGGGCACCTACAACATTCAATCTTTGTTCAATAAAAGCAAGTGTACTTTTTGCCAAAGCATTTTTCTCATTGATAGATGCTGCATTGTAAGACAAAATAACCTGATCCAGTATGTCTTGAGCGAGTTTCGGTGTGAAATCATTGTACTTCAATTCTATAACACTGGAAAGCTTGTTCGCCGATGAAACTTTCAGGTTATCCAGGATAATTTGTGTTTTTAGAGGAACACCAATAAGCTGAAAAAAATACTTTTTGCTGGGATCCATCAGTTTTAATGGGTCAGTAACATTGAAGCGCAATATCCCAAATTCAGTTGTCAGCCATGATCCATAATCGCCTGCTTTTTTACCATTGATAAACACTGTTTTATGGTCCTGCGCATCCAATTGGAGATATAATTTTCCCTCACTGTTCTTTATTGATTGTGGATCCAGAGACTCTATCGTCAGGGGGGCTTTCTCATACAAATATTGGTCAAGAAAACCTTCCTCCAGGTAAACAGGGGCATAGAGCCTAAAGTTTTTTACCACCGTTTCAATAACCGGTCTGGATTTTAACACCTCGATTTCATTTTCGATTATTTTTTTTGACCCCATCAGGTTCAGAGATTCCATTATTCTTGAATCATCATTTCCTTTTTTTTCATCTTTGATGATCAAAGAAGCAGTAGACTGGTATTTTTTGGGAGTGACATTGATGTATGCCCATGCAGCGCCAAATGACAATATGGCCAGGACCAGGAACATTGGCCAATATGGAATATATTTCGCCAGCAATTTGCTGAACAATGTTTCATTGGTTGTTTGCATATAATCTTGATGGCTTTTCATCTGATTAAAATATTCTATCAAGTACAATAACTACTACCGACAGGCCGGAAAGCAGAGCAGGCAATAACTGTCTTCCTCTGCTGACACTCGCAAGCTTGTTCTTATTGGGCTCAACATATACGATGTCATTGGGCCTGAGGTAGTAATAAGAGGAATTCAAAAAATCAGCAGTATTGAGGTTTATCCTTTTGACCATCTTTTTGCCATTGCTTTCCCTTATGACCAAAACATTGTCTTTTTTTCCATACACTGTAATATCTCCTGCTTGACCAAGTGCCGTGAGCAATGATATTTTTTCATTGGGAACAGGAATTACCATAGGGCGACCCACTTCACCAATGACGGTAACCTCAAAATTCAAATGACGAATACTGACAATGGGATCAACAAGGAGCTTTTTTTCAACAATTGTTTTGGTTATTTTTTCTTTCAACTCCCGCTTGGTTAATCCTGCTGAGTAGATATTTCCAAGGATAGGCAGTTGAATGAACCCTTCTGCGCTTACCAGATATCCGCTTGGCTGTGTAACATTGCCATTGGATGTATTGATGTTATTTGATTGGCCATTGGTTGTATTGAAAACTGCGGAGGCTTCCGGATTCAAACTGCTGATCGAAATACTAAGGATATCATTGGCCTGGATGGGATTTTCCACTCCAGCAATACTGGTATACTCCGTTTCCCTTGCATTGTCAAAATAACCCACATTTTTTGTACTGACGCAAGAGCCTACCATAACCATAAGTATTGAGATAAAAATTGTCTTGGCAATTGATTGATGCATCAGCTTTGATTTTATTGAATCAAAAATATAGGTAGCGTCATGCAATAAACATGACCGCAGTAGTCATGCAGGATGATGAAAGTCAGTACCTTATAAAAATCCTTGCCAATAAAGGCTTTGCAGAGATTGTTTTTTCAATGCATAAAAAGAGAAAAATACTTTAACGCATGAACACTGCGCAAATGAATGTTGGGGCGGAAATTGATGAAAGCGTTATTCCTGAATGATCTTGACCGTTTTCGTTCCTTTTGCTTGCTTGATCCTGTAGGTGAAAGTAAGGTTGATTTGTCTTGGGTTGAATCGGCCATACCCATCAAAGTAAAAATTCTGGCCTTGAAAAACAGTTCTTGCCTTTCTTGTATTAAAAACGTCAAGCACATTGAAATTCAACGTTCCCCTTTCTTTTAGTACATCTTTGCTCAAAGAAAAATCTGTATAGAACATGGACTTTCTCCTGCCCTGCACCGTTTTCTGTGGCGCTTCATAATTCATCCTCAACTGCAGGTCCAGGTTTTTCTTTAGGCTGAACCTTGAGGTTTGTCTGGTAAACCAGCTATAGGTTGTGGTCTTATAATTGGGTAGGATATTGCTGCCATCGATATCGGCATGAAAGAAGTTGAAATTGAAATCAAGCTTCCACCATTTATACGGGGTATAACCACTGGTAAACTCCAGACCAAATGCCGTTTCTGACAACAGATTTTCTGGCTTGGTTATGGCATTTCCCAAACCATCGACCGTTCTGATCCTTTCAATCCTTCCTTTGGTGCTTCTGTAATAAACGGATGATGTAAATGCCCCTTTGTCAAAAGTCTTGATATGGCCAATCTCATATGCATTGCTGAACTCAGGATCGAGGTCTGGATTGCCTGCAGAAAAATTTCTGCTGTCAGAGAAAGTGGCATAGGGGCTGAGGTCGTTATAGAATGGTCTTCTCACCCTTCTGCTATAGCTGACTTGGATACCGTTGTCCTTTTCAAGATCAAACGTAAGGTGGGCACTCGGAAAAAGGTTGACATAATCACGTGGATTCTTTTCCTTTGTTTTTTCCAATGTGGTGGTAACATCTGTCCACTCAGCCCTTAAGCCTGCCTGATAGGATACCCTGTTCGTTTTGTTGCCAAGGATGCCATATGCACCATGTATATTCTCATCATAAACAAAAACATTGTCCAAGCCGGGAAGGGCCACAAATCCACCAGTCAGGTTTTGCTGTGAAACAATAAAATCATTGACCATGTTTCGGAAGCTGCTCCTGATGCCTGTTTCAAACTTTCCCTCCTTGCCGATAGGTTTGACATAGTCCAGTTGAAAAAGCCATTGCTTTTCAAATTCGTCGTTGACAGATGTTTGCAGGATATTTTTTGAAAGGATTTCTGTTGCATCTGGCTTAAAATGGCGTTCTGTAAAAACCTGATCTGAGTTTTCCCAATAATCAAGATACTTCACCTCTGTAGTCAGTTCATGACCTTTCTGTTGAAATGTTTTTTTATAGGTAAGCGTCACCTCTGAGTTGGGTTCAACCTCATCCTCATCTTGTGTTCGCTTTACAAATCCAACCAGGTTTTTTTCGTTGTTGATATAGTCGTCATACCGAATATCGCGCAAGCGGTTGCCCTGGCTTTTCCGGTAAAGATAAGCGGCAGTAAGTACAGATTTCTCGTTGAA
>JBJOOI010000263.1:0-3429 GCA_046051375.1 Bacteroidota bacterium
GTTTTCAAGCAAATGAAAGAGAAATTCGGATTCAAATACATTGCCTCTTCATGGCGTGAAAGCCATAGTGCCAGCGACAATGGTTGGAGTGCATTGGTTTATGATGGCAATGAGTTCTACCATACCAAGAAGTACAATGTGCGCATTGTTGACCGTGTGGGAAGTGGCGACAGCTTTGCCAGTGGATTGATTTATGGCCTTGTTACCGGCATGCCGATGCCTGAGGCAGCAGAGTTTGGTGTAGCTGCAAGTGCCATCAAACATACCATCCCTGGAGACCTCAACCATGCAACACTGGGAGAAGTGAAAGACCTGATGAAAGGTGATGGTAGCGGAAGGGTTCAGCGTTAATCCAATCAAGCTTAAAATTAAAAGATCATGATCATTGATTCAGTGCAGAATGCAAGCAAATATGCCAGCGTACATCCGCTTTTTGCAAGAGCCTTTGAGTACATCAACACAACAGACCTGGCTTCATTAGAGGTAGGTAAGTATGATATTGCAGAGGGATTAAAAGCCATCATTTCAAATAAAGCAGGAATGACGGCAGAGGAATCCACTGCAAAGTTTGAGTGCCACAATGCAAACATTGATATCCAGCTTTGCATCAAAGGTGTTGAAACCTTGGGGTGGAAACCACGCCAGGACTGCAAGTCTGAGCGAGAGCCCTTTAATGCAGAAAAGGATGTACAGTTCTATACCGATAAGCCTGACATGTTTTTCCAATTGACGGACGGACAGTTTGCCATCTTCTTTCCGGAAGATGTGCATGCGCCCATGATTGGAGAAGGCGAAATCAAGAAACTCGTGATAAAAGTCAAGATCTAAACGATCTTGAATAATTAATTGATTAACGTAAACAGCTTATTATGACAAGTTCAAAAGTAGTTATAGATGCCATTGCTGCCCAAGGTATGCTTCCCCTTTATTTCAATCCTGATGAAACCGTCAGTGTTGAGATTTTGCGTGCTCTGCACCGTTCAGGAGTTGTAGCGGTAGAATACACCAACCGTGGCGATGCCGCGCTCCAGAATTTTAGAAAATTGGTTGAGGTTCGCAATGCAGAAATGCCTGGCATGTTGTTGGGGGTTGGTACCATCAAGAATATGCAGCATGCTACCGATTACCTGGCTGCTGGTGCAGACTTTCTGGTAAGTCCTGGCTATGTGGCTGAGGTTGCCGAACATTGCGTAAAGCATGACATTTTCTTTGGTCCTGGTTGCATGACACCTACAGACATCATTGCTGCTGAAAATGCAGGAGTAAAATTCATCAAGTTGTTCCCTGGGAATCTCCTGGGTCCGGAATTCATGAGCAGCATCAAGGAAATCTTCCCCAAGCTGGTTTTCATGCCTACTGGCGGTGTAGACACTACACGTGAAAGCATTGAGGGATGGTTCAAGTCTGGCGTAAGCGCAGTAGGAATGGGCAGCAAGCTGGTGAGCAAAAAACTCATGGAAGCCCGTGACTATGCTGGAATTGAAAACATCGCTAAGCAAGTGCTTGATTTGATCAAATCCATCAGGGGTTAAATAAAAAGTAATGCAATCATCCTTTCTTGCCACCCTCATCTTAGCCTTGATGATGTCAATCACTGCAACTGCCCAGTATGAACCCCTTTACAAGAAGAAGGTTCCCAATTTCATTGAGGCGGCCAGTGAAGAATCCGAGACCGTTACAGGAGGTATATTGAGAATCTCAAAGGTGTCTGTTCCGGGATATGCTTTTTTCAGTGCCGGTGAGGATGGTAAAGAAAAGCCTTGTGTGATCATTTGTCCAGGTGGTGGATATGGGATTCTTGCCGCCCAGCATGAGGGAACGGATATTGCAAAGTTCTTCAACAGTATTGGTGTTCATGCAGTAGTATTGAAATACAGGATTCCATCTGCAAAGCACCAAGAACACAAGGAGATTGCTCCTTTACAAGATGCACAACAGGCCATCTACCTGGTAAGAAAAAATGCAAAGAAATGGGGTGTTGATCCAGGTAAAATTGGCATCATGGGATTTTCTGCCGGAGGGCACTTGGCTTCCTCACTTGGCGTTCATTACAATGATCCCAAACTGAATTTTAAGGGGAAAACATCATTGAGGCCGGATTTTCAGGTCTTGATTTATCCCGTTATCTCTTTTGGCAAATATGCCCATCTGGGATCAAGAAACAATTTGTTGAGCCCAGATACTACAGCGAGCCTGATCAATTACTATTCCAATGAACTTCAGGTAAATGCCCAAACACCTCCTGCATTTCTGGTGCATGCCAAAGATGACAAGGCTGTTCCCATCGAGAATTCAGAAATGTACCTAGCCCAGCTCAAAAAATTTGGTGTAGCCGGAGAATTGTATGTGTATGAAAAGGGCGGTCATGGTTTTGGCATGAACAACAAAACCAGCGATGTGAAATGGACAGCCCTGCTGACAAAATGGATGCAGCAAATGAAAATTATTCCTTAGGCAGGATTATTCTTTTTAAATTTCAATGATGTAATCCAAACGCCTGCAACGATCAACAGGCCTGCAATTGCTTTTACCATGCTGAATTGCTCTCCCATCAGCAACACTGCTCCGAGGGTGCCGAAAACAGGTTGGAAATAAACAAAGCTTCCTGTTTTGGAAGGTCCCCATTGTTGTACACCCCAGTTCATCAGAAGGTTCGCAGCGAGGGTGCCCAAAATGACAATATACAAGATGGAGAACCAGTCCCAACCTGAAAAGGCCTGCCAGTCTGCTATAAGAAAACTTTTTAGGCTGAAAGGAAGGCTGAACAAGGCTCCAAACAAAAACACAAACCTCAGGATGGTGATGGGAGAGTACTTTTTTGAAACTTTCCTGATCAGGATCAGATAGGTTGAATAACAAACCGATCCCGCAAGAATCAGGCCATCACCCAGTATGGTTGGCGGGTGGGCTTCACCTGAAGTTGCACGGCTTTTGATCAAAATAAAGGCACCAGCCAATCCAAGCAACAATCCAATCACCTTATTTCCCCCAAAGCTTTCTTTCAGAAAGATGGCAGCCAAAACACTCACGATAATGGGCGTTGACATGATCAACAATGAGGAATGAATGGGATTGGTGGAGGAAATTCCCATGATGGAGAAGGTCTGGTTGAGGGTTACGCCCAATAAGCCTGCAATCATGAGGATGGGGTAATCCTTTTTCTCAATTCTTTCTTTCTTGCTGTTAAAAAGCGGCAACATGGTCAAGAGGATTGCCGTGAAAAAAATTCTGGCAAATGAAATTCCTAAGGCCTGTATATGATGGGGCGCAATCTGTTTTACGCCAATCACATTCGTGCCATAGAAAAAATTGGCGGCCACAAGAGCGGCCGCCGTTATCATGTTTCCTGACTGAGAATGATTAGTATTTGAAGACTTTTCCACCAGCCATTACTTCTTGGGTCTTTTCATCGAAGGTTACTTTTTCTCC
>JBJOOI010000264.1:0-3426 GCA_046051375.1 Bacteroidota bacterium
TAAAAGAACAATGGCGTTTCTTCTGGCCTGGCAACGAGAACGAATGCGGCAATGGCGATATTGAGCAAAAGAATCACCAGGTTGATGATGTGTTGTCCTTTGAAGGCGAAATCCTTGATCTTGCCATTCAACTTTCCCCAGGCAATCATGCTTCCGGAAAACGAGACTGTTCCGATGATCAATCCCAGGAAAATGATGAGCATGGTGGTTCCATCCAGGCCTGAGAAAAAGGTATACCCATTGCTGGCATAAGTTGCAGGATCAAACCCATGGGTCAAATGCCTGAGTTCTATCACAGAAATGAGTGCCGCACAGGCTCCCCCCATTCCATTGAAAAGACTTACCATTTCAGGCATGGCGGTCATTTTTACCCGCTTGGCCATCAACGTACCAATGATGGTTCCGATGACGAGTGCAGCAAAAATCCAACCATAATTGCCCAATTTTTTCCCTTCATCCTCATAGAGGAAAATGGTACCCATGATGGCTACAAACATCCCCGCAGCAGCAACAAGGTTTCCATTCCGTGCAGACACCGGATTGGAAAGCATTTTCAATCCAACAATAAATGTTACAGATCCCAACAAATAGCAAAACACAAGCAAATTCAATTCCATGGTATCCTATTTAGAGATAAATTATTTTTTCTTTTTAAACATTTCAAGCATCCTGTCAGTCACCACAAATCCTCCAACCACATTCAGTGTTCCAAGAATCACTGCCAAAAAGCCCAGTACCAAGGCTATGGTATTGTCCTCTTCGGCCTGGCCCATCACAATGATGGCCCCAATGATCACCACGCCATGGATGGCATTGGCTCCGCTCATCAAGGGCGTGTGCAAAACACTGGGAACTTTTCCGATGATTTCAATACCTACAAAAATCATCAGTATGACGATATATGCCATTTCCTGATGAGCAGCAATCCAGTTCAAGATCTGATTCATGTTGAAAATGATTTTGTTTTTTCTTTATTGTGTGATGGCCCTTGCCCCTTTTACCAGTTCGTCTTCTGAGTCGCTGATCAGCTGGCCTTCCTTGCTGGTAATCAACTGAAGGAAGTTCAGGATATTTTTTCCATACAATTTGCTGGAATCAGACGGCATGGTTGCAGGAAGATTGCTGTCGCCAATAATGGTCAGCCCGTTGTAATGAACGGTTTCACGGTCTTTGGTCATTGGGGTATTGCCTCCGGTTGATGCAGCAAGGTCAATGATAACACTTCCCCTGCGCATGGTGTTCAGCATTTCATCTGTGATGAGGATGGGTGCCTTTTTACCCGGTATCTGTGCAGTAGTTATGATAATATCGGCTTTGGCAACACTCTCTGCAATCTTTGCCTGTTGGTTTTTTTTGTATTCTTCAGATTGTTCCACTGCATAACCACCTGCTGTTGATGCATCAGCAGCTCCTGGCACTTCAATGAACTTTGCGCCAAGGCTTTGCACTTCTTCTTTTACTGCGGGCCTGGTATCAAATACTTCAACGACCGCACCCAATCTTTTCGCGGTGGCAATGGCCTGAAGCCCTGCAACACCCGCTCCCAGGATCAGCATTTTAGCAGGTGCAACGCTACCGGCAGCGGTCATGAACATGGGAAAATAACGCCCGTAGGCATTGGCGGCGGTGAGTACAGACTTGTATCCCGCAATGTTTGCCTGACTGGAAAGAATATCCATGCTTTGTGCCCTTGTCGTTCTGGGCAACAACTCCATGCTGTAGACAACAGCACCTTTATCATTCCATTGCTTGATGCGATCGGTCTGGAACCTTGCCTGGTACATGCCAATCAACACAACGCCATTCCTGATCTCAATGGATGGGGCATGGATAGACAAGATCACATCTGCAGCGGCTGAAATCTCTTCAGCGGATTTGATTTCCGCACCTACAGCACGGTAATCATCGTCAGAACAGTAGGCATTCAAGCCCGCTCCGGTTTCGATCCAAACTGTGATATTTTTCTTGATTAATTGTGCAGCGCCTTCAGCGATAAGGGAAACCCTTGTTTCGGGGGCAGCTTCTTTTAAAACACCAACGATCATGGGGATTGATTGAGGGGGCAAAGCTAATCAAATTAACAATGTGATGATTGAGGCAAAATTAGAAACGTATAGCAAAATCAAGCTTTTCCTTGAATTCTTTTCTAAAAAAAACGATGCCTATAAAAAACAAATCAATGGTACAGCTAACTTTTTCGTTATTTCTAATTTCTGACCAGGCTTTTTCCATGTCCTTGCTCCAGTGGATGTCGTCGAAAATGAGGATGTCGGCCTCGGAAATCACCCCAAGTGCGGCCTGGAAATAATCAATGGTGGGCTGATACTGGTGGTTCCCATCAAAAAACACCAGTTTTCTGCCTTTCATGGATGCCAGAGCTGCAGGGAGATGATTATTAAAATCTCCGGCCAGGATGGTTGTATTGTAAAAACCCTCCTCAGCAAGGCTTTTTGATGTGAAATGAGCAATGGAAGGAGCGCCTTCAATGGAGATGACGCCATGCTGGGGTGAAGCAATGGACAAATACCTGGTGGTGAGTCCAAGGGAGGTACCTAACTCAAGGACCGAGTCGATTTGATAATAAGTGATGATGCGGTAAAAAAGCCTTGCAAACCTGGAAGGTTTGGCAGCACGTTTTGCAATAGAAGAAACCGTACGCTGATTTTTTTTACCGGAGCTGGACCCAGCCCCGAGGTCCAGCACATCCAGGACCAGGTTTGATTGTTCTAACGCTCTTCGCTTGGCTTCAATCTGTTGAAAAGCCTTACCATCCGCATTTTTGCCCCTCAGCACGTTAACAATAAAATCAAAAACAAAAGGCGAATGAACCCCATGCCCTTTTCCATTGGATGAGGTCAACAAGTAAACCAGGAATTTCCATGCTAATTGAAAGCTGTTGTACATGCGCTGATTTATAATAGTGTTTTGTCAACCCTTTGCCAGGTCTCAAAACGATAGGCCTGTGCATGCTTTTCATCGGCAGGCATTTCAACCGCATCAGCAATCTTGAACAAGGATTCATCAATGGTCGGAAAAAATGTATCTGCATCGGGATAGTGGGCATGTACCCTGGTCATGTAAATGCGATCAGCGATTGTGATGCTCTGTTTGTATATGTCACCACCACCTATGATGAATGCTTCCAGACAGTCTGTTGAATGGGACAGTGAAATGGCATTTTCAAGGCTGTTGGCAGGCCATACATTTTCCATGATTGGAAGCGCATCGGGGTTTCTGCTGATCACGATGTTGATCCTGCCGGACAAGGGCCTGGAGGCCATCGATTCAAAGGTTTTTCTTCCCATGATGACAGGCATCCCCCATGTAAGGTTCTTAAAAAATTTCATGTCATTGGGAAGCTTCCACAACAATGCGTTGTTCTGGCCGATGGCATTATTTTCTGAAGCAGCAACAACCAATGAAATC
>JBJOOI010000265.1:0-3420 GCA_046051375.1 Bacteroidota bacterium
ATCATAGCCTTTCTGGTTGATCTTGTCAAGAATCGTATCAATCCTTTCTTGTGTGATGTTGGGTTTTTTGACAAATGGCGCTTTTTTCCCCTGGTTATAAAAGGACGATTGTTTTGTGGAATAACCTTTCTCTTTTGATGGCGTAAACCAATCGCCAACCCGGGAAAAAAATGCATTCATCCTTTCGCCAGGATCATTGCCTTTCTGGAGCATGCGGATATATGCAAACCCTGTTAAGCCTGCTGCAGCAACTGGCAACAGCAACACAGGATTGGAAAATGCAGAGGAGAGATTCAATAGCAAATAAATCAATGCGATGATCCACAAGGGAATTCCTCCGCCAATCATGGGAAAGAAACGGTATTGTGGTGAAACGGTTGTTGCCGCTACTGCCAATCCAAGAATTCCCGACACAACCCCACTGAAAAATATGGATTGCGTTGCACCTGGATAAAAAATATTGGCTGCTCCCAAAAATGCAATACCTGCGATGGTGGCACTGTAGATATAAATGGGAATGATCTTGTCGTTTCCGATCAGGTCCTGAATAAGGTATCCAAAAGTCCATAACCAAATCAGGTTGCTGATGACAAGGATGACCTTGACTTCAGTGAACTGCATGGTAATCAGTGTCCATGGCCTTGTGATGAATCGCATGGGGTCTCCAGGCATCACAAACCAATGGTAAATATTGCGGTAGAATTGCTCTTCCGGAATCCTTGAAAAGACATAAATGCTTTTCAGGAAATTCATCAGAATGAAAAAAGTAATTTGCAGTACAACCAGCATCACCAAAGGGTTTGCTGTATTGAACAGATTTGAACGGCCTGATCCCGTATTGTCTCTGTATCCCATGCCGCTAATTTTTTTGGTCAATAAAAATCTCTCCTGTTCCGCTTGTTCCAGATCATCACAATAATAATTCCCACTGCCGCTCCTCCAAGGTGTGCAAAATGCGCTATTCCTGTAGATTCGCTTGATATGCCACCCAATACATCCAGCACACCCAGACCGAGCAAAGCCCATTTGGCTTTGATGGGAAAAGGAATCGGAAGAATGATCATTTGGCTGTTGGGAAAGGTATAGGCAAAGGCAGCAAAAATTCCCATTACGGCTCCGGAAGCTCCTAGGGTAGGAACATTTGTCAATACAAAAAGTTCAGCAGCACCAATCTGACCTGCTGCAAACATTTCGTTGTACTGGGATATATCGTAGGTCAAAGCAATTGCTTGGGTGAGGCCTGCACCAAAACCACAAACCAGGTAAAATGCCAGAAATTTTGCTGGCCCCCAGAGGTTTTCCAAGGTAGAACCAAACATCCACAAGGCAAACATGTTGAAAAGGATGTGAAAGAAAGAATCGGAGGAATGCAGAAACATGTAGGTAATGAACTGCCAGAAATGATAATGCACCGAGCTGAAATGATGCAGGGCAAAAAGATCTTCAATAGACAAAAGGTCTTTGCCAATGGTGATTTGCGCGAGCCAAACCAAGGCATTGATGATGATGAGGTTTTTGATGACTACGGGAAGCACCTGAAACCTGCCCGGTCTGATTTCTGATTCCATACGTTGCTTTATATTACAAATTTAACGAACCTGGGGCATCTTGCCTCAGCTTCAACTGTACAACATTCTCAATGTGATGGGTATGGGGAAACATATCCACAGGCCTGATCGCCGTCACCTCATATTTCTCCGCCAACAATTGCAGGTCTCTTGCCTGGGTTGCAGGATTACAGCTGACATATACCACCAGTGGCGCTTCCATGGTCAGGATCTGCTGCACCAGCTTCTCGTGCATGCCCGCCCTGGGAGGATCAGTGATGATCACATCAGGCCTGCCATGTGTTTCAAAGAAGGCATTGTTGCAGATGTCTGCCACATCACCGGCATAAAAAAGGGTATTGTCAATGCCATTCATGGTAGCATTTTCATGCGCATCATCGATGGCTTCACTGATGACTTCCACCCCTATCACTTTGGCAGCCTTGTCGCTGACAAAAATGCCAATGCTCCCTGTTCCACAATAAAGGTCATATACAATTTCGGTTCCCTTCAGCTCAGCAAAATCCTTGGTGATCTGGTAAAGTTGCTCAGCCTGGGTTGAGTTGGTTTGGAAAAACGATTTGGGACCCACCTTGAATTTCAAACCACCCAGCTGCTCAATGGCAAAAGCATTGCCATGGTAAAGGATGGGGTGCTGGTCTCCCAGGCTATCATTGAATTTGCGGTTGATGGTATAATAGAGTGATGTAATCGAAGGAAATTCCTTTTTGATGAATTCCATCATGTCCTCCCTTGCTTTCTCATCATCCTCTCCAAAAACAAGATTGACCATCAGGTCTCCGGTGGTACAAAGACGGACCAGGAGGTTCCTGAGCAGTCCTTTATGGTTGCGGATATCATAGAAGCTATACCCTTTTTGCAGTGCATGGGCCCTGATGCCATTGCGGATGGCATTGCTGGGGGCAGCCTGCAGAAAACACTCATCAATATCAATCACCTTGTCAAAAGAACCAGGCACATGAAAACCCAGGGCAGGGATGGAAGGAAGACCGCGGGGCCCTTCTTCAGGCATTTCCATGGCGCCAATCTCTTCTTCTGTAAAATATTTCTTGGAACTGAAGGTGAACTCGAGCTTGTTCCGGTA
Source organism: Bacteroidota bacterium (assembly GCA_046051375.1). Lineage (GTDB taxonomy): Bacteria > Bacteroidota > Bacteroidia > Chitinophagales > Chitinophagaceae > Pollutibacter. The sequence continues at coordinate 2,653 of JBJOOI010000265.1, forward strand.
GTACTGCGTTTCACTGGCGCCTGCAATGGGCTGCATTTCCGGGATATTGATCTTGCCGATCCGCTTCATCTGCTGTTCTACTTCCTGAAACTTGTACTCCAGTTGCTTTTCATAAGGCAACATCTGCCACTTGCATCCCCCACAGACCCCAAAATGTTTGCAAAATGGGGTTGTTCTTTCTGAGGAATAGGATCGAAACCTGATGGCCTTCCCCTCTGCCCAATCTTTCTTGTTCTTGCTGAGCCGAACATCCACCACATCTCCTGGCACCGCCCCTTCAATGAAAACCACTTTCCCCTCCAGCTTCGCAATAGACTTTCCGCCGGCGGCATAACCACTGACCTGCAAATGCTCCAATACCAATTTCTTCTTTCTCATGTTCCGGCTTGAACTGCAAATCTACAATTTAATATGCCTCCCCAAGCTGAGGTTACTTAGTTCTCCTTTTAACATTGTATTTCCCGGTTATTGAATAATTTTACCCAAACTTTCACAGATGCGCATTCTTTCGATCCTGCTGTTCTCCTTGCTGTTCAATCCTTTTGCCCAGGCACAAAATGCCTACGAAATCAAGGCCAATATCAAGCCATTCAACAAGGGCTACCTCTTCCTGGCCTACCATTTTGGCAGCAAGCAATACCTGATTGACTCTGCAAAGATTGATGCCAACGGTCAGGCCATCTTCTCTGGAGCAAAGAAATTGCAGGGCGGCGTGTACATGATTGTGTTCCCTGAAAAAAACGGATGGATTGAGTGCATGCTCGACCA
>JBJOOI010000266.1:0-3407 GCA_046051375.1 Bacteroidota bacterium
GTGAATGCGGCAAACTGCAACAGAGATAAAAAAAAGACGGAAAAAAACTTCAGTTTCATGTACTCTAATTTATTTGACTGGATAAAGCCTGTACATCATCACACCATGATGCGGGATGATGGATGTGAATGATGATTCCTTTACGCCCAGATTTTTCTGACGCCAAACATCCTGAACTCGCCACTTCCCCTTCAATCCGAGCTTTGCAAATGTGGCATTGAAGTTCTTGGGGTTCTCCGTTCCCCAGCGAAAAAAGGATTGAGGAGTTTTTCCGTAATCATCTGTGTTGAAAAAACCGACAGCATAAGAACCGTCAGCCATAGGTTTCAGCCAAGTTTGAATCCCCCCTTCATCTGAAATCAACCGAGCAGATTTACCCAAGGGATCCTGGTCAATTTCAATCACTTCATCATTGGTCAGCAAGTTCAATGTAAAGGCATCAAGCTGTTCAATAGGACAACCAATCAGCAAAGGAGCAGACAACAAAGCAAAGAGGCTGATGTGGGTGTATTGCTCATCTGGCGTAAGCCTGGTTGGATGCATTTCTGATCCGGTGGTTACATTGCCGAGTATCATCATGTCTGGATCATTCCAATGCCCAGGTCCACCATAAGGCCCCCATTTGTCCAACGTGAACGTGCAATGGTACAATCCATGCCAGCTATCACGAATGTCTGGCCCTGTCCTGTACATGTTGGAAATCCTTGCCCAATCTTTCACATCGCTGAATGGAGCAGAATTGGACAAACTGTAGATGATGTCGCGGCCTGAATTTTTCAAAGCGATGGACATTCTTTCTGCAGAAGGTACTTCAAGGCGCCAGTCATATTTCAGAAAATCAACACCCCAGTCGGCCATTTGAAGGGCATCTTCTTTTTCAAAGCGGTATTTTCCTATATACCGAAAGTTGCGTTTGTTGTTTTTTACAGAATCAGGAAAGGCACCATTTTCTAAATTAGATGAACCGCCAACATATCCTGCATAACTGGTGATCCAAGGTGTTGAATAAACCCCCAACTTCAATCCCATGCCGTGGATTTCATCAATCAGTTTTTTAAACTCAGGGAATTTTTCATTGGGCTGCAATGCATTGTATTTTCCTCCCCTATTCCCCTGCCAGGCATCATCGATGTTCACATAATTCCAGCCATGATCTTTTAGGCCCATGTTCACCATGGCGTTGGCGGATGCAAGTACTTTTTGTCCATCAATCAATCTTGCCCAGGAATTCCAGCCATTCCAGCCCATTGGGGGTGTCAGTGAAATGGTATCACCCACTTTGATGAGCAATGTTTTTTGGGATATTCCAAATTGATTTACTGCTTTCAATACAACCTCATGATTTCCTTTCTCCATCAACTTACCTGTGATGATTCCTGTTTGTGCATCAAGGGACAATCCTTGGGGTAAACGATCTGCAGAATATTGCATTGGTTTTACTCCGGATGCAACAATGGTGAATAAAAATGGATTTCCGGGAGTTACACCAAAAACAGCTGCTGTGTTGATTTTTGGCTTTTTTGAGGGAGCAGGTGTGAGGATATACTTTTCCGCAACATTAGGTATGCTCTTCGGTAAAGCATCACCCATCATCGTCATCTTTGCATCCGCCCAATTTGAATAGACTTTTGTGAAACCTTCATCCTTCACCATTACCAGCATCCCCAACCTTTGTACTCCTTTCAAATCAACGGTAAAACTTTTGGGTTGGTTGCCAAGTTTCATTGCACCTGATTCAAACAAAATTTTTCCATCACCCAACACATAGAAAAAATGGGGAAGCAGTTTGTTGCCTAAATCATCCACACCCACAGTAGCAGAGAACTCAGTAGCCTTGCCTTCCAACAAAAACGAAATGATGCTGGTTGAGGCTACACCAATCCCATGCGTGTAAGTTAAACCAGCCATCCGCATGGAATCACCGCCCTGGTTGGTCTTGGGCAAAATACCAGGAATACCCTCAGAGAAAGACTTGACAGGAAGCTCATCAAGCCAGATTACCCTTGGCATTAAAACAACATCCTTCGGGTTTGTAGTAGAAGAAAGCTGTTGACTTCTTGCAGCAAATCCAGCAAAAATGAAAACAAAAGAAATCAATAAATGCTTCATGGTATATACAATTTGTTTGGGTGTGGCGTTAAAATGTTTAGTCCTGTGAATCATCATCATCTGACTTTTTCGGTTTGGTCTTTGGAGAATACAAAGGCTCTGCATGAACTTTTTCCATGTATCCGATCAGCTTTGCTTCTAAAGCACTCGCCTTCTTTGGATCTTTGGTAGCAATGTCATGAAGTTCTCCAGGATCATTTTTTAAATCATACAACTCGATTTTCTTCAGGTTCCAGAACTTGATCAATTTATCATCACCAACCCGAATGGATGAATGTGATTTTCCGAAATAATGAAACACAAGCCCATCATCTTTTCTAGAAACATTTCCCTTATTTCCTGCCAGCAACAAGGGCTTGAAACTTACACCATCAAGGTTTGGAGGCAAAGGATTTTTATTACCAGCCAAGTCACTGAGGGTAGGAAGAATATCCCATCCGGTTACTGGAATATTGCTTTGGGTGCCGCCTTTGACGCCAGGACCTATCACCATGAACGGAACACGAATACCTCCTTCATACAAGGTCCACTTCCCACCCCTCAAGGGATAGTTGTTGGTCTTAAAGGAAAGTGTTGAGGGATGATCGAATTTGTTCTTGATGGGCGGCATAGCTTCAACAGCACCATTGTCTGCCATGAATATTACATAGGTATTTTCACCAATGCCCAAGGCCTCAATTTTATCTAGAATTTTTCCTATCCCCGCATCCAAATCTTCCAACATGGCGGCATATTTGTCATTGTGGTGAATTTCACCCTTCACTTTTTGCTGGTACTTTTTATGGGTTGTCTCTTTTGCCTGATAATCAACATGCGTTGCATAGTGTGAAACCTGCAGGTAAAATGGATTGCCTGCTTTTACCTGCCTGCCCATAAAATTCAAAGCCCGGTCTGTGATGGTTTCAATTCTTTTGGGATCATTGTTCAAAAACAAATCTGTCCACTTGCTTTCCTTGGTTGAATTCATGTCCCCATTCCTGTTTCCCGTGTTTCCATCACTTTCATCATAACCCAAATCCTCAGGGAAGATATCAGCCCGTAGGTCCCATTTTCCAAAATGTGCAGCCTTGTATGCAGGAGATATTGATTTTAATACAGATGGAATGGCAGCAACTTTTTTAAAATCTGGATGATAGTTTTCTTTGAATGCAGCATCACCTTGTCTGGCTGGGGTCTGTCCAAACTGGATGCTCCTTCTGGTTGGGCAACAAAGCGCACAAGGAGCATACCCATTGGAGAATCGCATTCCTTTGGCAGCAAATCTTTCCAACTGAGGCGTTTGATAATAATCAGATTTT
>JBJOOI010000267.1:0-3402 GCA_046051375.1 Bacteroidota bacterium
AATTTTACTCGTGTATCTATGTTTTGAAACCAAGAATGCCCATTCTTACACTTCCACCAAATTTTTTTGCTCATTCCTTTAGTAAGAGTATCAAAATCGATTTTTTCATTCTTTTCAAAATCAATTTCATCAAACAATTCAGGATTTGAAACTTGGAGAAGATTTTCTTTATTTCTACATTTTTTACAATCAGTCTTAAATTTTAATCTGTTTATAACCTTTTGCTTCCACTCGTATCCACAATTATGACATTTCCAATTAATCAATATTCTACTGCTTCCAATTGTAATTTTGTTTTTATCTAGCCCTTTGTTTTTTTCCTCATCCCAATCTCTAATGAAGTTTGGGTGTTGAATTTTTAAAAGGTTGGAACTATCCATTTTTAGCGTATTGAATAAATTTAATCATCACGAATTTACTATTTCAACAGTTATAAATTCAAAACCTGATTTTTTCAAATAACGACATATCAGCGGGAAGGTTGAAGTATTTTAAGCAAAACTATTATTGAGTTGAAAAGCCTAAGTCCAGAAGTAAGACTTCTGAAGACATGGAAAACCCGTTCAGATAGAGGATATACAGAACTCTATAAGTATAGAACAAAGCCAGGATTGCCTTCGGCCCTCCTTAGAGGGGGGGCTAAACAAGAAGCTGACTCGCTGCGCTCGTCTTGGCTTTTTTCTTGTGCGCTTTTGCGTGCAAGCACGCACCGCGCCCAATAAAAAAAGCCAGCACTTTCGTGCTAGCTTCTTGTTTGTCGGGAAGACAGGATTCGAACCTGCGACCCCCTGGTCCCAAACCAGGTGCGCTACCGGCCTGCGCTACTTCCCGAACTTCGGTTTGACCCGAATCTTTTCAACTGCGGTGAGGGCGGGATTCGAACCCGCGGTACAGTTTAACCCGTACGGCAGTTTAGCAAACTACTGATTTCAGCCACTCATCCACCTCACCTTCCTAAATCAAATGTTTCAGGGAGGGCAAATTTACGAAAGACTATCCAATCCCCAAAAGATTTGTGCATTTGTATTCAAACAAATATTACATGGCGGCCAATTGGACCTTCTGCTGAAGCTCCATGACACTTTCCCTGAACATGTTGTCTGTATCCATCAGGTCTTTTACCGTCTGGCAGGAATGGATTACCGTGGTATGATCCCTTCCGCCAAAATGTTCCCCGATGGTCTTGAGAGAATTCTTGGTAAAGATCTTTGCCAAATACATGGTGATTTGACGGGCTTGTACAATTTCCCTCTTCCTGGTCTTCTGCAACAACCTGTCATAAGGCAGGTCAAAGAACTCACAGACCATTTTCTGGATGGTGTCAATGGTGATTTCTTTGGAAGACGTCTTGATAAAGTTGCGGAGCACCTTCTTGGCAAGATCCAGGTCAATCTCACGTTTGTTGAGGGAAGACTGGGCCAGGAGGGAGATCAGGGCTCCTTCGAGCTCTCTGACATTGTTCTGGATATTGTAGGCAATGTACTTGACAACATCTTTGGGAAGGTCAAGCCCATTGTTCTTCATTTTCTTCTCAAGGATTTCTATCCTTGTTTCATAATCAGGCACCTGAAGGTCTGCACTCAATCCCCAACGGAACCTGCTCAACAACCTCTCCTGCATGCCTTCAAGATCCTTTGGCGGCTTGTCAGAACTCAGGATGAGCTGCTTGCCAGACTGGTGAAGGTGGTTGAAGATGGCAAAGAAAGCATCCTGTGTTTTCTCCGCACGGTTGAAGAACTGAACATCATCAATGATGAGCACATCCACCATCTGGTAGAAATGGATGAAATCATTGATGGCATTGTTCCGGCTATGGTCCTGGAACTGGTTAATGAATTTTTCTGAACTTACATACAAGACAACCTTGTTGGGATGCAAGCGCTTTACCTCATTGCCGATAGACTGGGTAAGGTGGGTCTTTCCAAGACCAACACCTCCGTAAACAACCAAAGGATTGAAGGAGGTAGCACCAGGCTTCTCAGCAACCGTTTTACCGGCCCTGCGGGCAACCCTGTTGCAATCGCCTTCCACAAATGCATCAAAAGTATAAATGGGGTTGAGTTGTGAATCGATCTGCATTTTCTTCAGACCGGGTATCACAAATGGATTCCTTACATGGTTGTTGATCACCAATGGAAAGTCCATCTCGTTGTTTGAGTAGCTTTTGAAAGTTTGACCACTCACATCCATGGTCAATGGCTTGGCCTTGCCATTTCCGCTGTCAACCATGATCCTGTATTCCAACCTTGCTTCCTTTCCCAACTCACGCTTCAATGTCTTTGCAAGGAGGTTGATGTAGTGTTCTTCTATGTATTCGTAAAAAAATTGACTTGGAACCTGGATCGTTAAGACATTATCCTTGATGGCAACAGGCTTGATGGGCTCAAACCATGTTTTGAAATGCTGCCACTCTACAATATCCTTGATGATTGCCAAACAATTGCTCCAAATCTTATCGAAAGGTTTCTCCATTAGTCCGTAAGCAGTTTAAAATGGTTAATCGCTGACTGATTTCTGCGTTCAAACAGGTGTTTCTCCACATCTCCAATACTTCAACAAAATCAGGTCAGACGGCGAATATAGATTCACTTTTTAAATAAAAAAATTTTTTAATCCACAATATTTTTCACTACCAAAATGGATTGATTTTTATCTAATTTTTGACCCTCTTCACGTGAAAAATCGTAATCCAAACGACCCAATTGGAGCCCTCCCCAACCTACCTGGTTCACCAACACTTTCTTTCCAGCTTTGTTGACATATTCCCTGGGTTTCTCAAAAAAACGGTGCGTATGTCCACCAAGGATCAGGTCAATGTGCGCTGACTCCTTTGCCAATACCTCATCACTCACCTTGTTGTCACTGTACTTATCTCCCAGGTGTGAAACACAGATTACCAGATCACATTTCTTTTCTTTCTTGAGCAATGCTGCAGTGCGGCTGGCATTGCTGATGGGATCCATGTACACCGTATTGCCATAAAGGCTCTCAGGAACAAGGCCAGTGAGCTCAATACCTACCCCTGTTACACCAATCCTCAGGCCTCCTTTCTTGAACACCTTGTAGGGCGCAAAATGGTTTTCCATCGGTGTATTGCTGAATCCATAGTTGCACATCAAGATAGGGAATTTTCCGTGGTCTGCCAGTTGTTTTACAAAATTGTCCATACCGGCATCGAAATCATGGTTCCCCATCACGCCGGCATCATATCCCATCATTTGCATGGCCCTCATTTCCGGCTCTCCTTTGAAGATATTGAAATAGGGCGTTCCCTGAAAAATATCCCCAGCATCCAGCAACAACACATTGGCTTCCTGTGCCCTGATGTTGCGGATAATCTCTGCCCTTGCAGCGATGCCACCCATTCCGGCATTTCTGGTGCCATCCATCGGAAAAGGATCC
>JBJOOI010000268.1:0-4655 GCA_046051375.1 Bacteroidota bacterium
CCCAACACCATGCTGGTGAAGTGGCTCGATCAACCCACACAGATTTTCAGGGCAGGAGGCAATTATGGCGACAGGCTATCCAGCTTTGCTACGCATAACTCCCGCACGCCGGGCGGACATCCCGAAGGATACCTCGAAGCTTTTGCCAATATCTACCGCAATTTTGCCCTCACCGTTGGTTGCATCAAAGATGGCACGACTCCTTCTGCTGAAATGCTCGATTTCCCCGGCGTGGAAGACGGTATCCGCGGTATGGCATTCATTGACAATGTGGTATTGTCGTCACAGTCAGAACAAAAGTGGACACCCCACACCATCTAAAATTAAGCGCAAATGAAAACAATCAAAGGTCCTGGTATATTCCTAGCTCAGTTCATGGGCGACCAACCTCCTTTTAATAACCTTTCCTCCATATGCAAATGGGCTGCCTCTCTTGGGTTCGTCGGTGTTCAAATTCCGAGCTGGGACCCCAGATGTATTGATCTCCAAAAGGCTGCAGAAAGTCAAACTTATGCAGATGAGATTAGAGGAATTGTAGAAGAAGCGGGATTACAGATTACAGAATTATCTACGCACCTTCAGGGACAATTGGTGGCTGTCCACCCCGCCTACGATGCTCTTTTCGATGGCTTCGCCCCTGAAAATGTAAGAGGAAATAGCAAAGCGAGAACCGAATGGGCTGTACAACAACTCAAATATGCGGCGAAAGCGTCTGCTAATCTCCGCTTAAGTGCACATGCTACTTTTAGTGGTGCTTTGTTGTGGCATACGGTTTATCCATGGCCGCAAAGACCTGCTGGATTGGTAGAAACTGGTTTTACAGAGTTGGCCAATCGTTGGTTGCCGATATTAAATGTATTTGATGAAAATGGGGTTGACCTCTGTTATGAAATCCATCCTGGTGAAGACCTGCACGATGGTATTTCTTATGAAATGTTCCTCGAAAAAACCAACAACCACAAAAGGGCTTGCTTGCTGTATGATCCAAGCCATTTCGTGTTACAGTGTCTTGACTACCTCAGTTATATCGACCATTACCATGAGCGCATCAAAATGTTCCATGTGAAGGATGCAGAATTCAATCCTTCAGGAAAGCAGGGCGTATATGGCGGTTACCAGAATTGGGTGGACCGCGCTGGAAGGTTCCGTTCTTTGGGCGATGGACAAGTTGATTTTTCTGCCATCTTCAGCAAGCTCACCGCATACGATTACAGCGGATGGGCCGTTATGGAGTGGGAATGCGCCATCAAACATCCTGAGGATGGAGCAAAAGAAGGTGCGGTATTCATCAAGGACAAGATCATCAGGGTAACAGAAAAAGCATTTGATGATTTTGCTGGAACCGGCAGCAACGAGGAGCTGAACAAGAGAATAGGAGCTGAACAAGAGAATTTTAGGCATTTGACAACAATCATGATAACCAAACAACAACAAACAATGAAAAAGGTACTGTTCACAATGGTGATCGCAGCAGGACTTTATGCCTGTGGCGGTGGAGAAGAAAAAACGGAAACAAAGCCAATTAGCAATGCAACAACCGAAGAGACTGCAGCTCCTGTAAAGGAAGAGGCAGCAAAAGTGGAAGAGCCCGCAAAAGAAGAGACCAAGGCGGTAGCAAAAAAAGATGGCAAGGCCCTTATTGCAGGCTCTGATTGCCGTACCTGTCACAAGGATGATTCAAAATTGATTGGACCCGCTTACCAGGATGTGGCCAAGAAATATGAGAACAATGCCAAGAACATAAAAATGCTTGCAGAGAAAGTATTGCAAGGTGGTCAGGGCAACTGGGGTGAAATCCCAATGGCCGGTCATCCCAACCTGAGTGTTGATGATGCCTCAGCAATGGTAGAGTATATCTTATCAATGAAAAAATAACAACAATGAAATCCCTTTTAACGATTGCCTGTGCTGCCCTGTTGCTTTCAGCAACACCAACTACTGACGGACCCAAGCCGGAGAACAATGTCAAAAAAGGCTGGAAAAAGCTTTTTGACGGAAAGACCAAGAACGGATGGCATGTTTACAACAACGAAGGAACAGGTGAATCATGGAAGGTGATGGATGGTATTCTTTTTTTTGATGTAGATACAGAAAAGAACCCTAAAGTAAAAAAGGGGGGAGACCTTACAACAGACCTCGAGTATGAAAACTACCACCTCAGTTTGGAATGGAAGATTTCTGAAGGCGGAAACAGCGGAATCATCTTTGGTGTGAAAGAGGAGCCGCAGTACAAGAAGTCATACAATACAGGAATGGAAATGCAGGTACTGGACAATGAAAAAGCTGCTGATGCAAAAAATCCGAGGCACCGCGCAGGAGACCTGTATGACCTGATCAAGTGCAACAGGGAAACAGCGAAACCAGCCATGGAGTGGAACCACGCAGAAATCATTTATGTAAACAAGGCCCTGACATTGAAGCTCAATGGCGAGACTGTTGTGACCACTACAGTGGGGGATGAACAATTCAACCAACTGGTTGAAGGATCTAAATTCAAGACCTGGCCTGGTTTTGCCAAGTACAGCAAAGGAAAAATTTCTTTGCAGGACCATGGCAATCCGGTATGGTTCAGGAACATCAAGATAAAGCAACTCTAAAACTGCATCATTCAATTTATCTTAAGCGCCGCATGAACAATGCGGCGTTTTTTATTTCGCCGGATTAATCGTTAAATTTATACTTCATATATACTTTATAACTTGACCATTATGAGAAGAGTCTTATTGCTGTTGTTGTTGAATTATTGTTTGATAGTTGTTGCGAACGCACAATCCAAGGTGTTGGTATTTTCAAAGACTGCCGGGTTCAGGCATGGATCCATTGGCGTTGGAAAAACAGCCATCATGCAATTGGGAAAAGAAAATGGATTCGCAGTGGATACCACTGAAGATGCAGAAGCCTTTAAGGAGGATAACTTGAAAAAGTATCAGGCAGTCATCTTCCTGAATTCAACCGGAGATGCATTGAATCCATCGCAGCAGGCGGCCTTTGAAAGGTTCATCCAATCGGGTGGCGGATACATGGGCATTCATGCGGCAAGCGATTGTGAATACAATTGGCCCTGGTATGGAAAACTGGTTGGTGCCTATTTCAAGAGCCATCCCAAACAACAGAATGCAAAACTGATTGTACACGACAGGACCCATATCAGCACATCACATCTTCCTGCGATTTGGGAACGTTTTGATGAGTGGTACAACTTCAAGGCAGTACCAGGTAAAGAAGTCAACGTACTGATCAGCATCGATGAAAAATCATATGAAGGCGGTCAAAATGGAGACAGCCATCCCATGGCATGGTACCACGACTATGATGGCGGAAGGGCCTTCTACACTGAGTTTGGTCATACCAACGAATCATTTGCAGACCCGCTTTTCCTCAAACATATCCTGGGTGGCATCAAGTATGCCATCGGCAACAATGTAAAGAAAGATTATAGCAAGGCAAAGTCCATGCTGGTTCCGGATGAAGACCGCTTTACCAAGAATGTATTGGCCGGTGGTGTTTTTGATGAACCAACAGAAATGGCCATCCTTCCCAATTTTGATATCCTCATCACACAAAGAAAAGGAGAGGTGATGCTCTACAGCAATGCCACAAAGAAGGTAACACAGGTCGCCAAATTTGACCTTTACTCCAAGTCTGGAGTGCAGGGTGTCAATGCAGAAGAGGGACTTATTGGCATCACTGCCGATCCTGATTTTGCGAAGAACAATTACGTCTACATGTTCTACGCCACCAACGATACCGCAGCCAACCGCTTGTCCCGTTTCGTTTTCAAGGATGGCAAGCTCGATCTTAAAAGCGAAAAAAAGATTTTAGACGTTGCCTCCCAGAGAAAGATCTGTTGCCATACCGGCGGCTCACTCACTTTCGGGCCTGATGGAAGCCTGTTCATTTCTACCGGAGACAATACAACGCCGTTCAATCAACCGAATTCAAAATACATCCTGGATGGTTTTGGTGCCATCGATAACAGGGAAGGATTTGAGCAATATGATGGCAGAAGGGGATCCAGCAATACCAATGATTTGAGGGGAAAGGTTTTGCGCATCAAGGTCAATCCGGATGCATCCTATTCTATTCCTGAAGGAAATCTTTTTCCTCCGGGCACGCCCAAAACAAGGCCTGAAATTTATGCCATGGGAACCAGGAATCCTTACAGGATTTCAGTGGACAGAAAAACGGGTTTTCTGTATTGGGGAGATGTTGGTCCTGATGCCGGCAACGACAAACCAGAAGAGAAAGGTCCAAGGGGTTATGATGAGTTGAACCAGGCCCGCAAGGCAGGTTATTTTGGATATCCCATGTTCATTGGTAACAACTATCCTTACCGCCAGTTCAATTATGAAACCGGTGAAGTGGGTGAATTCTTCGACCCCAAAAAACCCATGAATCTTTCTAAAAACAATACTGGCTTGCAGGAACTGCCACCTGTAAGTCCTGCATTCATCTGGTATCCTTATGCAGCCTCTCCTGAATTTCCAGAGGTTGGAACAGGAGGAAGAAATGCCATGGCGGGTCCGGTCTATCATTCAGAGTTTTATCCCAAGGCCACAAGGTATCCTGACTATTTCAACGGAAAACTCTTGTTCTATGAATGGATCAGGGGTTGGATGAAAATGGTGAGCATGGATGCTGCAGGCAATTACCAG
>JBJOOI010000269.1:0-3395 GCA_046051375.1 Bacteroidota bacterium
ACCCAAACATCACCAATCTTCTGCAAATAAGGATCTCCTGTAATGCCGGCTTCGTGATGGACAACTGGTTCTGTATTGAAGCGTCGCCAATGCAGCATGTCATCAGAAATGGCCATGCCTATGCGCTCATACCAACGTGTTTTTTTATTGTCTTTGGCAGTATCTCCATTCGCATTGTAGTACATGATATATTTTGCGCCCAACCTTTTTTGCTTGTCAACAATCACCGTGCTCTTGAACTCTTTCCTATTCTCCCACCACCGCACATCTGCATCCTTTGAAGTTAGCACTGGTGCAGGATAGGTGACCCATTCATGGGCCTTACTCGGATCTTTTTTGGTACTCGCCATGCCAATCGACAACTCCCCCGCTTCATACCCAGAACTTTTTCCACCGATATAACTCATCCAACTGCTGCCCTTGTGTTTACCCAACCGATAAGCCCCTCCCCACTCGGTATCATACAGTGAAAAATATCCTGCCAATTGGCTGGCATTCCATGCAGTACTATCCTTTGGGAAAGACAATAATCTGCCCATGGTTTCCCATTGCAGGAGATTGTTGCTTTTGGCCAGCCATGTTTCATAACCCTTGCCATCAAAAACAATATAAGACATGTACCAGGTAGACTTTTTTTTGAAGATGGTGGGGCAATCCACTTTGAAGGAATCGTTTTTGGGAGTCAAGACCAATCCATATTTATATGGTGTCCTGATTTCCTCAAAAATTTCCTGCATTTTCTCTGCGGATACCTGTTGTGCAAAAAGCGTATTTGCTGAGAAAATTATCAGGGCCAAAAAAATACATTTCAAAACTTTCATTTTATTTTTTTATCATCAGATTAGCATCCAACAGGTATCGTTTCCCCTTCTCCGTTTTAAATCGGATCGACTTTCCCTGATAAACAACGACACAATCATTCCCTGACTTGGAAATAATTTCAACAGCAACAAGACTGCTTTTTTTCCATTCCATTTTCAGCTCAAATCCTCCTCTTGCGCAGATACCATTGACGCTGCCATCGGGCAAAGCTGAAGGCAATGCAGACAGCAAAACAATCTGACCATCATGGCTTTGCAACAGCATTTCTCCAATGCCTGCAGCACCGCCAAAATTTCCATCGATCTGAAAAGGAGGATGTGCATCAAACAAATTGATATAAGATCCTGCACCACCTGTTTCTGCAGGGCTCAACAACATTTTCAACAACGTATATACATGGTCTCCGTCCCGAAACCTTGCCCACAAATTGATCTTCCAACCAAGGCTCCAACCCGTTGCGGCATCTCCACGAAACAAGAGGGATTGCTTGGCGGCATTCATGAATTTCTCGTTCTTCCCCCAGACAATTTCAGTGCCGGGATAAACGCCCCACAAATGGGAAACATGCCTGTGCTTGTTATTGGGATCATCCACATCATCCATCCATTCCTGCAACTGACCATATTTGCCAATTTGATCAGGTGCAATCTGGGGAAGCATGTTGCGTAGGCTATCTGCAAAAGCCTTGTCCGTCTGCAATATGTCTGCGGCACTGATGACCGCTTTGAACAGCGACCTTATGATCTGATGATCCATGGAAGGCCCAGCCACCAATCCACCCTGCTCAGGTGAATTGGAAGGCGAACTGATCAGCCATCCTGTTTTGGGATCCTTCACCAGAAAATGCTTGAAAAATGCAGCTGTACCTTTCATGATGGGATATCCCCTTTTTTGGAGGAAAGACTTATCAGATGTAAAGAGATAATGCTCCCAAAAATGATGACTCAGCCAGGCACCACCTGTAACCCAAATTCCATGGTTCGCAGCATTAATGGCAGCTGTACCCCGCCAGAGATCTGTGTTGTGGTGCAATACCCAACCTGGGGCATTGTAATATTCTTTTGCAGTAACAGCTCCCCGTTCAGCCACTTCTTCAATCATCTTGAACAAGGGATCGTGAAGGTCAGAAAGATTCAAAGGCTCTGCAGGCCAATAGTTCATTTCTGTATTGATGTTGGTGGTATACTTGCTTCCCCATGGTGGAGAGAGGAGATCATTCCATATCCCCTGCAAATTGGCTGGCATGGTGCCAGGCCTTGAACTGGAGATCAAGAGATACCTGCTGTATTGAACATAAAGAGAAAGCAGGGAAGGATCTCCGGAGACACCAAATTCGCGAATGCGCTGATCAGTGGGTTTTGCATCCTGTCCATTTGCACCAAAATCAATCGAGAAACGATCGAAATATTTTTTATACTCTTTGATGTGATTGGCCTTGATGGCTTTTCCTGATTTTGTTTGGATGGCTGCAATGGCCTTCTTGCTCAATGCGAGCGGATCGGCAGTGATGTCATTGAATTTTTTGAAATTGGTGGCTGCGCTCAAATAGGCAAATACCTGATCAGCACCTTCAACATGCAACCTGCCATTTTTACTGAAAACCTTGCCCCCCTTGATCCTCAGTCTTAACAGGCCTTCTCCAAAAAGGGCTCCATGTTTTACCGCCACATGCAAACGCATGGTGCTGTCATTCAGCATGCTCGTCTGGTATTTGACATGAGGAGATTGCAATGAAAAAGAAACATCAATGCTTTTGGGTTTATCTGCACCCAATTCAATGCCAAGAACCTGATCAACGGCTGAGGAAAAATAAGTTCTGGTGTACCTAATGCCAGCATGAACATAGCTTGTTTTGGCCAACGCATTGGTGATGTCCAGTTCCCTTGTATATCCGCTGTATCCTGCATGATTGAAATGCATCATCAGATCACCAAAAGGTTGGTAGTCCGCCTGATACATAGGAATGGCAGGAGCTTCATGATTCTGAACAAAAAACTTCCAGGTACCCTGAAGGTCAATGAGGGGAAGCAAATCAGTGGCCTTTTCCAAAAAACCAATATGCCTTGACGTATCCTTGTAGCCAGACAATCCTCCCTTGTCTGAAAAATTCAATACTTGTACCGTGATCCTGTTCTCGCCCTCCACTAGGAGATTTGCAGGTATGGCATACCGCCTTGCATCACCGGATGCTGTCTGCCCTATCAACATGCCATTCACATAGGTTCTGTCGAGATCCCTGATGCGGTTGAGGTCAAGGATCAGGGACTTGTTCAAAGTGGCAGCTGTAACGACAAAAGTTTTGGTAAACCAAACGGCACCATCCAGGCCATCAAGCCCTACGGTTTCCCAGCCTTCAAAATGAGGTACACGGATTTGTTTCCATTCAGCATCATCAAATGTTTTTTTGGAGGGATCCACTGTCATGCCTTTCAATGCGAACATTTCATTGATCCATTTTTCCCTGTTTCCCCCATCGCTCTGCAATCCCATGAACTCTTTTTCTGCCAGGGCATTTGCTTCCTTTTGTTTTCCATCAAACAGCAATTGCCTGATCTTATCAAGGTGAACGAAGG
>JBJOOI010000270.1:0-3374 GCA_046051375.1 Bacteroidota bacterium
TGGTCCCAAGAAATCCAATGGTATTGTTGATGAGCATGTCTCCTTGCACTTCATCAGGGAAATGCCTGCTGGTGATAAATTCCAGTCCTGAAGTTGGCCTTACACGGTGCTTCTCTTCAATGATGGACGCTGGTGTTGGAGTGGCTTCGCCATAACGAGATTTCACCGTCCCTGGCGTCATCCAGGTAACATCTGGTCCTGAAGTTTCTGCATAGAAAACCTGTCCCCAATTATCAAAAGCGATACCCCAGGGGTTGGGAATGGACAGCTGAGCAATGCGATCAAGCTTTTTCTTTTTGGTATCGTAGCGGAAAAATCCACCATTGGTGCCGCGCACAGGACCATAAGAAGTTTCAATATCATTGGCCAGAAATACACCTTGTCCCATGTAGATGGAGCCGGATGCATCTGTGGTATAGGCATGGTGTGCATGATGGGTGTCATGGTCATCAAAACCACTCAAAAGAATTTCCCTGCTATCGCATTTGTCATCACCATTGGTGTCTTTCAGCAACATAAAGTTAGTTCCCTGTGAAAGATACACTCCTTCAGGAGCCAGTTCAAAGCCCAGTGGCAACTGCAATCCGTCTGCGAAAGTGGTTTGTTTATCAGCCTTTCCATCGTTGTTGGTATCCTCCAAAATGATGAGCTTGTCATTTGGTTTTGGATCACCTGGTTTCCAATGGGGATAGGTCGGCATGACCGCCACCCAAAGTCTTCCTTTGTTGTCAAAGGAAATCTGCACGGGGTTGGCGAGATCAGCAAATTCAACTTCGGAGGCAAACAAATCTATTTTGTATCCCGGAGCAACAGTGAATTTATCCAAAGCTTCCTGGCCATACAAGTAGCGCATCGCAGCATTGGGATCTTTGGGTTTGTAGTTGGTTTGAACAGGAGGTAGAACGGAGGTTTTTGCATCTGCAGCGGCCAGGTCCATTTTTTTCCCTTGGGCAGCCATCCAGATGGCGGTATCCCTGATCAGGGTCATTTCCCTGATTTTCTTTTGTTCTGCGGGATAGTTGTCTGGTCCAAATGGGTTATACCTTCTTCCAAAAACATGCACGCCATTGGGAATCTTGTAGTCGTTGTGCCACATCCAGTTTTTCTCCATCACGGCAGCATATACTGCTGCTTTGTTGGATGGGGTTGGAATGCTGGTTTTTCCAAAAACCTCATTGGCCAGGAAGGGTCCAAATTTTGCATATCCTTCATTCGTGAGTTGTGAACCATCAATGGTCAATTCTGTTGCAGGATCATCAAGCCAGATCTTGCTGGGCGTGAAGGCATCAACAAAATGAACCTTGTTTTTTGCAGCAACTTCTTTCATGGCCTGGGTGTAGAGCAAGAGATTGGCATTCTCAGTTTTGCCGTTGGGCAGGTCATATTTTCCGGAGAGATTTTCGAATGCTATCGGTGAAACCAAAGCCAATTGAGGCGCAGACTTACCATTGTACTTTTGCGCCTGGGTATGCTTGATGAAAGCCTCCAGCTCAGCCTTGTAGTTGGCCAAACCGGCCGCACCCTGAAATGATTCATTGTATCCAAAGAAAGCAATGATGATGTCTGCTTTGTGTTTGGTCATCCATTCATCAGGATACTCCACAAAACCTTCCATTCCTGCAGGTTTGGCCAATTCTGTTTGAAACTTTTCTGCACCAGGAAATGCCCATGGCGTTTTTCTTCCGGAATGAGGACGGAATCCAGGCGTATTGCCACCGTCGCACATGTTGCGGACATAGAGATTGTTTTCTGGATAGCGCAGCTGAAGCTCTGTTTCAAAATGATCAAACTCCTGCATCCTGGAACCCAGGTTGTTGCCGATGAGGATGATATGGGAACCCTTTTCAATACTAAGTTTGGTCGAACCAGGCATCATGAAGGAAAATACTCCAACCATGGCTGCTACGATTGCCATTCCTCCGAAGAAAAATGTATGCTTGCTGTTTTTTTTCATGTTAGATTGGTTTATAAAACCATGTCGGGGTTATTGGGGCCAAAATGTTTCAGGATAACAATGGGGTCAGTGCTGGATGTATTGACTATTTTGACACCTTCCATTGCCGCTTTTTCGCTTACGAAGTATTCATCGTTCGTGAGCTGTCCATAACGGATCAGAGCAGGGGTTTCAATTTCCCATACACCAAAAGTTCCCCGTCCTTGCATGACGATCATGCCATATGCAGCGCTGTCTTTAATGGTTACAGTCTGTCCGGGGAAAACTGTCAATTCCTTGGCGCCAAAGGCTTCTGATTTGTAGCAAATCCAATTTTCAACATAGCCATTGGCTTTCATTTCTTCCAGGTCATGCACAGGCTTGGGTGCCATGAAACGGTTGGCCATGGTATTGGGATCAACATTGAGTTCCCAGTCCAGAACATCCATCAGTGCATCATAATCACCAATGCTTTCCTTGGGTGTACCATTCCAAAGCAATTCTTCTGGTATGATGGCCTCATTCACCAGCGATTGGTACATGGCAAAAACATCCGATGCTTTCTGTGGCTCATAGGTGCACATGCTACCAGGGGCATGCAACAATCCTGGAGGAACATCCCATCCGGTACCGGGTTCCAGGCGATAGGCCTGCGAATAGTTGGTGAGTTTGTTGTCCCCTTTGGTGAAATTGATCAGGCATTCCTTGATCACTTCTTTGGGCGTACCCGGTGCGATGCCAATAAAGGTATAAGGGAAATCACCTCCATGGTTGTTCAGTTGAGGAGGGAAATAATAGGCTTCGGGTTTGCCTTTTTGTCCGATGAGGGCAGCTTTTTCATCGTTATGGTGCACATGATGGGGGAGTGGACCCATGTTGTCAAAAAATTTGGAATACATGGGCCAGCTTTGGTATTCATTCCAGAGCCTGTCTCCGATGAGTTCACCTTTCAATTCATCAACAGCATCTTTCAACAGGATCTGATGGGTGGTTTGTCCATCATGGTATACGACTGGGCTCAATCCTTCATTCTCTCCAGTCAGTGGACCATTTTTTGCAGGTGTTGTTGATGAAAGCCAGCGCTCATCAATGCCGCCTCTTTCACCTCCCAGGATATAGTAATCATCTGGATGTAATTTTATCCTTCTTCCCGGTACACAAAAAGACCTGGGTACCCAAGTTGGGGCTAATCGAAGAATTCCTTTGCCTTGTTCGAGTGCTTTTTTTGCAATGCTTTGTTGTTCCATATCGGCTTATGTTAGGGTTAAATAATCAATGAAAAGTTTTATTGATGTTTTGATTTCCTTGAATGGCTTGGAATGAAAGATTGTACTGGATGGGCTCTCCAGGTTTGATGAAAATCAGTGTTTCCTTTTCCCTGGCTTTGGATTGGCCAATGGGCGGATGAGAACCAGGTTCCAGGCCTGTGACATATTCACCT
>JBJOOI010000271.1:0-3356 GCA_046051375.1 Bacteroidota bacterium
GCGAGGTTAGAACCGTTTACAAAAATGGTACCCGTTTTCATGCCCAGCTTTTTCAAAGCATTGTTGCTAAGGTTGTAGGCAATTTCCAGGCTCTTCAAGCGGACAAAATTTCCATTTGTCAACCACAAAGTGGAGTTGCGGTAATTGTGGCTGTTGGCAACTGTAGTCAGGCGTGGCATTGTTGCAGTGGCAGCTGTAGCAGGTGTCCAACGGTTGTTGAGGATATAGTCGGTTGGTCTTGCAGAAGAAGGTAAAAATGACCTGAACACTTCATAACTGTGAAGAAAAATGCTTCTGCTCTCTGAACCGGTGAACAGTGCATTGATTTCAAAATTTTTGTACCTGAATCCAATCTCTGCAGAATAGAATACTTCTGGGTTGAATGGCTTTCCAATTGGAACATCATCACGAAAATCAATAAGGCCATCTTTGTTCTGGTCAACATATTTCACATCACCTGGCCTTAAATTTGCCTCATACGATGATCTTGCACTGGCGGCAACGTCAGCAGCATCCTTGAAGAAACCTGCAGCAACCAATCCAAAGGGTTGGCCAATGGGCAGTCCAGTCCTGACTTCCCAGGGATTTTCTCTGATGGCCTCAGCTTGATAAACAATTTTGTTCTTTGTAAAGGTTGCCATTGTTTTGATGAATGCGCTCCAGTTTTTGCTGTATGGCTTTTGCAATTGCAGTACCACATCCGCACCCCTGTTGTTGCTGATCCCCACATTGGTTAATGGTACGGCAATACCGATGATGCTGCTGATATCCGCACGCCTTACTGGTGTTCCAGTTACATCCTCATTGAAAACCTCTACCGAACCGGAAACCACTTCCTTGAAGAAAGAGAAATCAATGCCAATATTGGTTTGCTTGTAGATCATCCAGGAGGCGTCTGGGTTACCCAGCGTTCCTTCTGACAGTCCAGAAACCGTTGTTGGCGTTACACCAAATGCTGGGGTTCCACCCGACACAACTTTACCATTTTCATATGGAAACCTAAGTCCGGCGAAATGATCACTTCCCATTTCACCGTATGATCCACGAATTTTCAGGAGGTCAATCCATTTGGCACGGGCAATGAATTTTTCCTTGGAGAGAACCCAGGATGCACCTGCAGAAGGAAACAAACCATTCTTTTTACCTTCCGCAAAGTTGTCGCTTCCGCTATAAGAAGTGGCAACATCCAGGATGTATTTTTCCTTATAGTTATAAGAAATTACAGCAGAAAGATTTCTCCTCGAAAAAGGAAGATCTGTCCCTGGTTCTTTCTGCCGAACAAAATAGGCCTTGGTTCTAAGATTGATGGTATGATGCTTTGCAATGGTCTTGTCATAATCAATTCCACCTTCAAAAATATAGCTGTGTCTCAGCGTTGAGCTTGTAACAGCAGGTTGCAAAACCATGTCGTTACCGTACTTGGTCAAAGGGAGATTGGGTCCGTTGTAAGTAAATACAGCATAATCTGCCTTCTGTGCCAATGCAGGCCTGACGAAGGTATTGAATGCAAATCCTACGTTTGTCCTAAGCCCCTTTGCAATGAAATCCAACTTCCTGAACACCCTGGCATTGCTCTCAGCAAAGCGGTGATCCTGGTGTTGGTAACCAGTACTTTTCAAATACCCTACCGGATTGCGCTGGAAAGCATTGGTACCGCCATAGCTTCCATCAGGGTTGTTGATGGGGAATAGCCCTGGAGGGTAGGCTGAGATATTTCTCCAAAGGGTGGTAGTACTGAAGTCTGAGTGCGGTTGTACGCGGCGCTCAAGCCTTACGTTCACATCCAATTGTACCAATGTATTCTTATCAATGTCTACATCAATGTTCGACCTGAAATTGTAACGGTGATAACTCTGACCCAACCTGTAGTTTGGATTGGAATTTCCATATTTGAAAAGCCCTTCCTGGTTGGTCGTTCCCAGCATGATGAAATAACGGGCTGTATTGCTTCCGCCTGAAGCGGTAAGGTTGATGCGCTGCTGCATGGCAGTCTTGTTAAGCACTGCACCGTACCAGTCTACATCTGGATACTTATATGGATCGCTACCGCTTCTGTATCCATCAAGATGTGCCTGGGTGTACAACTGAGGCACTCCATCATTGGCGGATGCTTCCATGTGCAACATGGCATAGTCATAGGCTTTCAAAGACTTGGGCATGAAGATGGGCGACTGGAAACCATTTTGAACCAATACTGAAATATTATTTTGATTGGCTACCCCTCTTTTGGTTGTTACATAAATACTTTTCCTTCCTCCCCTGTTTCCATACAATGCATTAGAGATAGGATCTTTCAAAACATTTAGCGTGGCTATTTCAGCTGGCTCCAACTCTGCAAAGTTTCGTTCATACCCATCAACAAGGGTATTGATTCCACCTCCATCATTGAAAGAGGACGTACCCCTGATGAGCAGAGTGGGATCTTCAAATCCAGGTTCCGCATCACTTTGAGAGACAAACAACCCTGATAATTTTCCTGCAACTGTATTTCTTAGGTTGATAAATGGATTTTTCAACAGGTCTTCCTCGCCTATTGTTGCAACAGATCCTGTCATCAACAATTTCTTTTTGGAATAAAACATCATGTTAACATTCTTGTTCCATTCATTTACGACAGAGAGCTTAACCTGTATTTTATTCCTGTCAGTCACAATGTATTCTTGTGCCTCATACCCTAAAGCAGTTACAACTAGAGTATCGCCATTGGTTATGCCATCAAGACTGAATGTTCCAAACCGATTCGTTGTGATATCCTTGTTCAGAAACTTAGACTTGACATTTGCACTCTTTAATTGCTTGCCGAACTTGTCGGTCACAAGTCCTCCGGCAGTAGTTTTATTTTCTTTTTGCGAAAATGCTGCAACAGATGATGTCAGCATGACCAGCAGAAAGAGTTTGAATTTAGTATTCATAAAATTTTCAATTACTTTTTTATGGATTAGTATCCAGGATTTTGAACCAGTTTTCCTTTGCTCTTGTCAATCTCAGTTTGTGGGATTGGATAGAGATCCCAGTGGGGCAAGTACTTTCTTACCTGAAATACATAGCGGGGATAAGAAAACTTTTTGGTGGCATCATCATACAAAACCCTGAATCCCCACATGTTTCCGGAAAAATCTTTTGATGCTGTTCTCCATCTGCGTGCATCGAAATTCCTGTGCTCTTCAAAAGCCAATTCCACATCACGTTCGTTTCTGATGCGCTTCACCAGAGAGTCTTTGCTGATGGTGCTGGCAATGGCAGGCATTGCAACACCAGGACGTGCCCTTACTGTATTCACAGCAGCAAATGCTGCAGCCTGTGTGGTTGTATTTGCTTCTGTCAACGCCTCTGCATAATTGAGATATAGCTCTGCC
>JBJOOI010000272.1:0-3655 GCA_046051375.1 Bacteroidota bacterium
AAAAGGGAAAATTGTTTTTTACAATTACAGGATGGATCCCAGGTTCATCAGCACATTCGCCGCTTATGGTGATGCAGGAGTTTACAGGTCTTCAGGGCCCTCACGTGCTGCCGCCCTGGGTGCTGTGGGTGTGATTGTTCGCACCTTGTCTCCGGTATTGGACGATAATCCCCACACTGGTGCTACCAAGTATGAGGAAGGGAAACCAAAGATTCCTGCAGTAGCCATCAGCACGAATGGAGCAGTAGCGCTCAGCAAAGCCATAGCAGAAGGGATAGTAGGAACATTGTATTTGAAGACCAATTGTAAGATGTTGGAGGATGTATTATCCTACAATGTGATTGGTGAGATCAGGGGAGCTGAATACCCTTCAGAAGTGATCACGGTTGGTGGGCATCTTGACAGCTGGGACCTTGCTGAAGGCGCCCATGATGATGGTACAGGATGCATGCAAAGCATTGAGATCATCCGTGCCATGAAGGCCCTTGGCATCAAACCCAAGCGAACCATCCGTGCCGTCATGTTCATGAATGAGGAAAATGGATTAAGGGGAGGCACAAAATATGGTGAGGTGGCAAAGACAGAGAACAAGAAATTCATCATGGCCATGGAGAGTGATGCAGGTGGTTTTACACCAAGGGGTTTTGGCTTTTCTGCAGATGCCAGGCAAAAAGAAAAAATCATGTCCTGGAAGCCGTTGTTTCATCCTTACGGAGCCTTGGAATTCAATGAAGGCGGCGGTGGAGCTGATATTGGTCCACTTCGCCCCTTGGGCACTGCCCTGATTGGATTGAATCCTGACTCACAGCGCTACATGGATCTTCACCATGCCAAAACAGATGTTTTTGAAGCGGTCAGTGAAAGGGAATTGAACCTGGGAACGGTGGTCATGGCTGCCATGGTCTACCTTGTCAGCCAGTATGGGCTCTAAAGGAGATCAGCTGCCGATGATGAACATCGCAGGCTCTTTGGGAAGTTCCGTCTTGCTTTTTTTCCAGGCCCCAATGGTTTTGGTGATGACCCACTCATCTGCCGAAGTCAGGTGATATGCCACACAGAGTTTGGTGTTTTCATTCAGTGTCTGCAGCAAGGATTGAAGCATTTGGTTGTTGCGGTATGGCGTTTCAATGAACAGCTGCGTACAGTTTTCACTGATGGCTTTCTTTTCCAGTGCTTTTATCTTTTTTTCCCGTTCTGATGGATTGATTGGTAAGTATCCGTTGAAAGTGAAATGCTGTCCGTTCATTCCGCTGGCCATCAATGCAAGAAGAATGGAGCTTGGTCCACTGAGGGGTTTGACCAATGCTCCCATCTCATGGGCAACGGCCACCAGTTTTTGCCCGGGATCTGCAATGCCGGGGCATCCAGATTCACTGACAATGCCAATCGTTTTGTTCTCTCTCAGGTGTGCTTTTAATGCCTCTATTTTTTCTTCCTCTGCCTGTCCTGTTTCGTGCCAAATCCTGGCATCAATATCAAAAGATTTCTCAATTTTTTTAAATGCCCTTCTGGCAGTCCTGGTATTTTCTGCAAAGAATACCTGACATGCATTGATGGCGATGGCAATTGAGGCGGGCAGGGCATCATAGCCATCTTCAGCCAGTGCAATGGGGATCAGGATTAGTTTTCCACTCATGGTATAGGCCTCAGGCAAAAGATTGTTTTTCTTTGATTTCGTGCATGCTGATTGTTGCTGCGATCACGGCATATGCGGGAGCAAAAACCCATCCCACAATGATGACGAAATGCATCATGTAGAAGATGATGCCATTGCCAATGGCCAGACCCTTGTGTTGTCCGATAAAGTCGATGCTTTTTGAAGCAGAGAGTTTGTTTCTTTCACAAGAGTAATCCAGCATGGAGAAGCCATAATAGTAGCATTCGATGAGGATGGCCAGTAGAGGGGTGGCCCACCCAATGAAGGGAAGCAGGGATAAGAAAATGATGGAAATGATGTACACCGTTTGCCAGAGTGTATTCCTGGCGGCCATTTTTATTCCTCTTGCTACATCAGACAAGTATTGACTCAGTTTGAATTCAAAGGATTTTCCGTCAATGATGGAGGCTGTTTTTTCACTGAGCATTGAAAAAACGGGAGAACCCACAATCAACCATATGTATTTGAACAGTGAGAAGTACAACAACATCAGGATCAGCCAGAGCATGATGCCGCCAACAGTGAAAAGAAAGCCAATCCAGCTGTCCTGGAGGCGTGTCAGCCATACCTGCAATCCTGTTTCTTTTGTCAGCCATTCAATGGCCGCATTGGCAGACTTCGAGAAGAAGTACATGCTGATGCCAAACAGGATGGCATAGAAAATCCCTGGAATGATGATCCATTTCCAAAGCTTGTGAGTTCTGATGAACGCATGGGCCCTGAAATAGGACTGAATGGATATGACGATTTCTTTTAGCATTTACTGTTGGATGGCAAAATACACATTTAAAGTCAAATGGGTGGGGTTGGCCTTTGTCAAAGATGCACCTGGCTTTTCAATAATGGAGTATCTTCATGAAAACTCCGCATGCATGAATAAGCAGGTCTTTCCATCAAAATCATTGCTGGCGCTACTGAGCGGTCCGGTGTTGTTTTTGTTGGTCAATTTGATAAACCCCTTCAGCCTTGAGCCGATTGCCAACAGGGTATTGGCCACTGCAGTCCTGATGATTACATGGTGGATAACAGAGGCCATTCCCATGCCGGCAGTTGCCATCATCCCTTTGGTACTCTTTCCCTTATTGGGTATTTCCAAAATCAGCGAAACAGCTGCACCCTATGCCAATGAAGTAATCTTTCTTTTCATGGGCGGATTCATGATAGGATTGGGCATTGAAAAATGGAACCTGCACAAGCGCATTGCCTTGTCCATCGTACAGTTTACCGGTACAGGAGGCAACAGGATTATCCTGGGATTTATTCTTGCCACTGGCTTCATCAGCATGTGGCTCAGCAATACAGCCACCACCATGATGATGTATCCGATTGCGGCATCTGTCATTGCGGTTGTGTATGCAAAGAATGATCACAATCCGAACCTCCGCAATTTTGCACTCTGCATCATGCTGGCCATCGCCTATGCGTCCAATTTTGGAGGGATAGCCACCATCATTGGCACGCCACCCAATGTTGCTTATTCCTCTTTCATCAGCAAAAAATTCGGCTACGATATTTCCTTTTTTGGATGGATGTTTGTTTCCACACCCGTTGCCATTCTGCTCTTGTTCTCCCTTTATTTGGTGCTGGTGAAAATGTTTCCCAACAAGATCAATGCCGACACAGAAATGCATGCACTCATCAAAAATGACTTGAAGGACCTGGGTCCAATGAGCATTCCAGAGAAAAGGGTGATGGGTGATCAACAAATGGGGAGTCATCAAACTGGATGATAACATGATTGCGGTATTTGGCGCCTTGCTGATGTTCATTGTGCCTTCTGGCCATGAAAAAGATTCGGCTGACAAAATTTTGGTCTGGGCCGATACCTCAAAAATGGCCTGGGGAATTCTCTTGCTGTTTGGCGGCGGCATTACACTGGCAACAGCCCTGGAAAAGGCTGGCCTGATTGGGATGCTGGGAAAATGGTTGGCAGGCTTTTCCGGAAGTTCACTTATTTTCCTGATTCTGGCCGTTGCCTTTCTTTCTATATTTATCAGT
>JBJOOI010000273.1:0-3352 GCA_046051375.1 Bacteroidota bacterium
CGAATCCTTGCTCAAGCGCACAGACAATGGCATCAACTCTGTAATAGGTGAAGGCGGACTAAAATTGTCTGGAGGAGAGAAACAAAGGATATCCATTGCCCGCGCATTGTTGCGCAACCCAAGACTCTTGTTGTTTGATGAGGCTACATCAGCGCTGGATTCGATTACAGAGGAAGATATTACCGCAACCATCAGAGAGATTTCTGCCAGAAAAGAACAGATCACTTTACTGATTGCCCACAGGCTTTCCACCATCATGCATGCGGATAGGATCTATGTGCTCGAGAAAGGTGTCATTGTTGAAACCGGCTCCCATGAAGAACTCCTGGCTGAGAAGGGATTGTACTATGCCATGTGGAGGCAGCAGATTGGGGAGCGGGAGAAGTTTTAAAAAGGTTGAAGGGGGAAAATCTCGGCAAATTCCGGTGTTTTACCCCGTTCTGCATATTTCATACCATTTACCTTAGCGGAAATTGGTGTGTATGATATTGAGGCCGTTAGCAGATCTTACGTTTAAAAAAGTTTTTGGTGAATGTGATGATTTATTGATCAACCTGATCAATGCTTTGCTGGAACTTCCCGATGCTGTTGTTTCAATAGAATACCTGCAAAATGAACTTTTGTCCGAGCAGGGCACAGGGAAAAACACAATTGTTGACGTGCGATGTACAGACCATTCAAGCCGCCATTTTATTGTGGAGATGCAAATAGCCCATCATGCTTATTTTTTAGAGCGGTTGTTGTTCAATGCCGCCAAAGTATTTTCGTCACAGTTGGAACGGGGTGACCCTTATGTTAAAATTCAACCTGTTTACGCCATCAGCATAATGGATGATATTCTTGTAAAGACGAATGACCAGTGTGTGCAGTCCTACTCAGTCATCAATCACCATGACGTTAATGAACGGGCAAGTGGCTTCCAAATAGTTGTACTCGAACTGGCCAAATGCAGGAAATTGCTTAATTTAGACATGCAAAAACCCTTAGACAGGTGGATACAATATTTTATCAACCCTGAATATTATCTGGCCATGGAAAAACAGGAATTGGAACAAATGCCCTACCAGAGAAAAGCCATTGAAATATTGGACACCACAAATTTTACCCCAGGTCAAATGCGAGCCTATGACCAATACATTGACTCGGTTCGGCTTTACAATACAATTATGGATGATGCTTGGGAAAGGGGCATTCGTGAGGGTAGTGCAAAAGGTTTAGCGGAAGGTAAAGCGGAAGGTTTAGCAGAAGGTAAAGCAGAAGGTAAAGTGGAAGGTTTAGCGGAAGGTAAGTCGGAGGGAATACAATTATCTGTTTTAATTCTGAGAGAACTGAAAGCAGGTATCGAGCCATCCATCATTGCAGAAAAATTCAAGATTGAACCTCAACTTGTAGAACAATTAAAAGCCTTGGCATAAATCAGCAGCCTCCAGCGTGATTGGAGAAAGTTCTAATTCGTCAGATCCTCCACTTCACTGAGCAACACTTCCAATGCAGAGGTGCTTTAAAATATTTCTATCAAAGAGAAAAACAGGGATACCAGCAACGTAATCAAGCTGGTGGCAAAAAGTAAATTGGCCAGCCCATCCCAGGACCTGTATATGCAATACATGCAAGCCACACAGAGCAGGAAACTGGATACGCCTGCTGCCTGCATGAAACGAATGTAGTTTAACCGCTTACGCAGACTTCTGATTTGAACCAACAGGTTCTTCTTGTTCTTGAGATGAATATAATCATCAAATAACTTCCGCACCAAACTGGCAATCGCAAGAAACCGATTGGTGTAGGCTAGCAACAACAAGCTGATGGCAGGGAAAAGCAATGCAGGGGTGGTGATGGAGATTTCCATTGGGGATGAATAAGTTGAAAGGGTTTAAGGAGTTGAGACTATCTACCGAAGACAGATCTGTCAAAGATAAATAAATCTTAAACTGCTTAAACCCCTTCAACTTGCCAAAGGTATCTTCAAAGCATTTCGCTCCTTAAACCCCTTCAACAGATTTGTCTATTTCACTGAAAGCTTAAAATCAATCGAAATATCAGTCTCACCCTTTGAAACCGGGTCTCCGGCTGCTTTTACGCCAGGCTTGTGCTTAAGCGTCACATTCATTGTACCGGTTCCAGCGGCAGCGGCTGCAGTCCAATTAGATGTAATGCCCAATGGCAAGCCTTTTGTATCCAAGCTATAATCGGATACTACAGCGAGTCCATTGGATGGCGTCAAATAAATCTGATGATCAGTACCTTCTGCGAATACTTCCAGGGTTATGTCATCAGCCGGAGTCTTGCTTTCATTCAGCAACTGCAGATTACAACCATATACTTTTCCTCTTGCCAAAACAATTTCATCAAACTTTGATGGGGCGGCACCACCAACGCCGTCAAGATCCTTGAATTCATATATGGTTTGCGTACCCGATACTTTCTCTGTCAATACAACCTTTACCGTGGTAATCAATTCACTTTCGTTTGGATCCACTTTGTCTTTTTTGCAGGAAACAATAGAAACCAAAGCAACAAACAGGGCTACCAAATGCAAATTCATTTTTCTCA
The DNA here is from genome assembly GCA_046051375.1 of Bacteroidota bacterium. Taxonomy (GTDB): domain Bacteria; phylum Bacteroidota; class Bacteroidia; order Chitinophagales; family Chitinophagaceae; genus Pollutibacter. The sequence continues at coordinate 2,554 of JBJOOI010000273.1, forward strand.
TTTTTCGTGTTTTTTAGATGGGTAATTTAATTTTTAAGGCAATATTTCTACCACGATCCAATGCGAAATACCGGAAGGCATTCATGTAATCGCGGTAAGACATATTAAAAAGATTGGTCGCACTGAACACCAAATCTATCCTGCGTTTGCGGACATCGATTGAAGTTGCAGCTTCTGCATTGAAGAGTGTATATGCTGGTGGCGGAACCATATAATCCGATTGCATTGTTGTATTCCCTGCAGCATCTTTAACCTTGATGTTGCCCGTTGGCGGCACATGCGTTTGTTCAGTTACATGCTGAATACCGAGCTTAACGGATGACTGCTTCCATTTTTTTCCATCAATAAAACTGTATTCCAAATCCGCTTCAAACCTGTCGGAAGGCATCTGGATCAACCAGGTCTTTTCTGTTGTATTGTATGCCCTCAGCATAGATCCTTTCACATGGGTTTGAAGATGATTGTTGAAGCGATACGCCAGGCGCAGGTCCATTCCCGTCAGGTTAGCATCGGTTTGATCGTAATCAAATGCAGGGAAAGCGCCCCTTATCGTCAACAAGGCCGGATAGGCGGGCTTCAGGTAAATGAAACCATTGATGATCTTGTGGTATACGCCCCATTCAGCTTCCCATTTTTCATTGTTGTAAACAACGGTTCCCAGAACGCTGAAAGCCCTTTCAGGACTGAGGCTTGTGCTTCCCCGTTCAATTCTGGCAGCACCATGATGCAGCCCGTTGCTGAACAGTTCATTCACTTGTGGCGAACGCCATGCAGTGGATGCAGTAAATGAAGTGCGCAA
>JBJOOI010000274.1:0-3345 GCA_046051375.1 Bacteroidota bacterium
CTGCACATCTCCACAGCAAAGGAATTGCAGCTGTTCACCAACCTGATACCACTGGAAGAAAAACGCATCACATCTGAAGTATGTGTGCATCACCTGCATTTTACAGCGGATGATTATGCTACCCTTGGCAACAAAATAAAATGCAACCCTGCCATCAAATCAAAAGAAAACAAGGCAGCGCTTTGGGAGGCATTATTGGATGACAGGCTGGACATCATTGCGACAGACCATGCCCCACATGCCTTCGAAGAAAAATCAGGCGATTATGAACATGCACATGCTGGATTGCCGCTGGTACAGCACAGTCTTCAATTGATGTTACACCAATACAAGGAGGGACGGATAAGCCTTGAAAAACTGGTTGAGAAAATGTCTCATGCACCGGCAAAATGTTTTCAAATCAGGGAGCGTGGATTCATTCGCGAAGGCTATTTTGCGGACCTGGTCTTGGTTGACCTGAACCAATCCTATACCGTCAGCAAGGAAAATATCCTCTACAAATGTGGATGGAGTCCGCTGGAGGGCTTCAGTTTCCCAGCAACCATTGACATGACTTTTGTAAACGGTTACCCTGTTTATGAAAATGGAAGGGTGGATGCATCTTATAGGGGAATGCGCCTCCAATTCAACAGGAACTGATTGCCATGCTGGTAGACAACATCACATTGTATGACCTTTCCATCTTCCACAGGGAGGAGGAACAATCGCTTTTCAGCAAAATCGACCATACGAGGACCAGCGCAGGCAAGGCGGAATTAAAAAAAAAATTCACCAGGCCGTTCAGTGAAATAAAAGACATCCTTCAGGTGCAGGAGATCCTCTCTTTCATCGGTGAAAGACTGGATGCCTGGCCAACGAGGATTACCAATGGCACTTTGCTTGTCATCGAAAAATTTTTGGATGACAATCCAAATGCTTTGCCCGAGAAACCCAATCCAGTCAATGCTTTTTTCTACAAATGGCTGCATCCCACAGAACATGCCATGATCCGATTCTCCATGCAACAGCTCTTTGAATGCATCAAAGGATTTGATGCCTTGCATGCTTTTTTTGCAACAGGGCAAAGACCCAGAATGTTGGATGATCTGCTGCAAAAATCTGAGAAGATCCTGCGCAACAACAGGCTCAAAGGACTGCATTCACTGGCATCATATGACGCGCTCAGCCCTGCAGAGGTATTGGATTATGGGAGAATTTTTCATGGGGAAATGGCCAATGATTTGCAGACACTCATTGAAGTATATGGAAAACTTGATGCCTGGTATGCCATGGCCAAGGCAAACCACGTGCTCGGCTTGCAGCTACCCCTATTCACAGAAGATGCCGAGCCCATGATCAGTGCAAAAGGGCTCTGGCACCTGATGCTCAAAGAACCTGTCGGATACGACCTGGAAATGAATCCTCATTCCAATTTCATTTTTCTTACCGGCGCGAACATGGCAGGAAAAACCACGCTGATCAAGGCTGTTGGCCTGTCAACCTATCTTGCGCACCTGGGCATGGGTGTTGCCGCCAAAAGCATGAAGCTCTCACTTTTTGAGGGCATACTGAGCAACATCACCGTAGAAGACAACCTCATCAAAGGGGAAAGTTATTTTTTCAATGAGGTAAGGCGGATCCGTGAAACCATCACCCGCATCAGTGATGGCAAAAGATGGCTTATCCTCATTGATGAACTTTTCAAGGGTACCAATATCCAGGATGCCATGAAATGTTCACTGGCCGTTATCAGGGGATTGATCAGGATGCGCAACGGACTTTTCATCCTTTCCACCCATCTGTATGAGATTGGTGATGCGCTCAAGGACCTGCCCTCCATCAGTTTCAAATACTTTGAAACACATCTCACCGAAAATGAACTCCGCTTCAGCTATCAACTCAAGGAAGGCATCAGCCAGGACAGGATGGGCTACCTGATCCTTCAAAAAGAGGGTGTTACAGCCTTGCTTGAAAACATCGGGAAGAACACCGGAACAGATGGTGAAAACAACAGAAAAATCAGCGATTAATCCATTTGATTAGGGTGATTTCACCTTTTCAAGCCCTGGGCATAGCCATAGCTTTACACCATGTTTGTAAAGACCTTTGGAAGTGCCGTATATGGTGTTGAGGCAAAAACCATCACCATTGAAGTGAACTGGACAGCCCAGGGAAAAGAATACTGCATTGTAGGATTGGCCGACTCCGCCATCAAGGAGAGCATGCAAAGAATTGAAAGCGCCATCAAATCAAAACGGTTTGAAATGCCGCGCACAAGGATTGTCGTGAACCTTGCACCGGCAGACCTGAGGAAAAGCGGCACAGCCTTTGACCTTCCCATCGCCATCGGCATTTTGGCTGCTTCAGAACAAATCCCACTGGCAGAAAAATTTGAACATTTTATCATGATGGGCGAACTCAGCCTGGACGGAGAACTGCGCCCAATCAGGGGGGCACTGCCCATTGCCCTTCAGGCCAAGAAAGAAGGTTTCAACGGATTTATCCTCCCCGCTGTCAATGCAAAAGAGGCAGCAATGGTCAGTGGCATAGCGGTATATGGCATGAAAAACATCAGGGAAGTAGTGGAATTCATTCAATCGGAAGGATCCAGTACCGCTCCCCTGTCCATCAATATGCAAGAAGCATTCAGTGCCGCACAACAGGCATTTGACAATGATTTTGCAGAGGTAAAGGGCCAGGAAAACATCAAAAGGGCGCTGGAAATCGCGGCTTCGGGCGGGCACAATGTAATTCTCATTGGTCCGCCCGGTGCCGGGAAAACCATGCTGGCAAAGCGTCTGGCATCCATCCTGCCTCCCCTGTCCATGGAAGAGGCGCTGGAAAGCACAAAGATCCACAGTGTAGCAGGCAAACTTCCTGAATATGCCACCCTCATCACCAAAAGACCGTTCAGAAGCCCACATCATTCCATCAGCAATGCAGGCCTGGTTGGGGGTGGTGCCACGCCGCAACCTGGGGAGATTTCCCTCTCACACAATGGTGTCCTGTTCCTTGATGAATTGCCCGAGTTCAAGAGGAATGTATTGGAAGTGATGCGGCAACCCATGGAAGAAAGAAGGGTTACGATTTCAAGGGCAAGACAGGCTGTTGATTTTCCAGCATCTTTCATGTTGATAGCCTCCATGAACCCCTGCCCCTGCGGGTTCTACAATCATCCTGAAAAAACATGCAACTGCCCTCCCGGCGCTGTCAGTAAGTACCTGAACCGCATATCAGGCCCCTTGCTGGACAGGATTGACCTGCATGTGGAAGTGACGCCGGTGGCTTTTTCTGCACTGGCATCAAAAGAAACAATTGAAAGTTCTGCCAATATCAGGGACCGTGTGATGGCTGCCCGAACCATAC
>JBJOOI010000275.1:0-3324 GCA_046051375.1 Bacteroidota bacterium
CAATTCATTTGCAGCAGCAATCAATTCCTCCAAAGGTGCCTTGAATTTTTTGGGAGAAAGACAGATCCAGTCCCAGGATCCGGAAAGAGGATGGGCGCCAGATGTCTCAACATGCGTTCGTATGCCTTTTGCCCTTAGCATTTCAGTAAGTGCATCCAGGTTGTGCATCATCGGCTCTCCGCCAGTGATGACTGCAATCTTTGTACCAGATGCACATACAGATGCAACAATTTCAGTGATGGGCACCAACGGATGCTTTGAAGCATCCCAGCTCTCTTTCACATCACACCAGACACATCCCACATCACATCCACCCAGTCTGATAAAATAAGAAGCATGGCCAGTAAAGCGGCCTTCCCCCTGAAGGGTATAAAAATGTTCCATCAACGGAAGCGATGCAATTGGATTGAATTCCATTGATCAATCTTTTGCGGCGCAAGCCTTGAAAGTGTTCATCATCAGTGCCGCAATGGTCATCGGACCCACACCGCCGGGCACCGGAGTGATATAACTGCATAGGGGTGCAACATTTTCAAAATCAACATCACCCTTGATGGCAAAACCAGACTTCTTGGAATCGTCGATAACCCTTGTGATGCCTACGTCTACTACTACGGCACCATGCTTCACCATATCTGCTTTCAGGAATTCTGGACGACCCAGGGCTGCAATGATGATATCGCCTTGCAGACAAATCTCCTTAAGGTTGGGTGTATGAGAATGGCAAACCGTGACGGTACAATTCCCGGGATATTCATTCTTGTTCAGCATGATGCTGATGGGCCGGCCAACAATATTGCTCCTGCCAATCACCACTGCATGCTTTCCTTTTGTTTCAATACCATAGTGTTCCAGCAACAACAAAATGCCATAGGGTGTTGCAGGATAAAATGTAGGCAATCCCTGCACCATTCTTCCAACGCTTTCTGGGTGAAATCCATCAACATCTTTAGAAGGTAGAATGGTTTCGATGATTTTCTGTTCGGATATTCCTTTGGGAAGCGGCAACTGAACCAAAATCCCATCTACATCAAAATCTTCATTGAGTTCATTGAGCTTGAAAAGCAGTTCCTGTTCTGTAACATCAGCATCAAGCCTGATCAGCGTGGATTTGAATCCGATTTCTGAACAGGATTTTACTTTTGAAGCCACATAGGTTTCACTCGCCCCATTGTTGCCAATCAGGATGGCCGCCAAATGGGGCAGTTTTTTTCCTTGAATAATTCTTTCCTCTGTTTGGGTTTTTAACCTGTCTTTTACCGCCTGTGAAACAAGCTTACCATCGAGCAATTTCATGGGGCAAAGGTACAATCGGGGAAAATGACACCCAAATATGATGTTTTTCCCCTTTCTCATCGTCTGCTGAAAAGCATCTTTACACAATGAAGTGGATGATGATGTGGATGATGATGCCCCTGATGGCCAGTGCTCAGACAATACCTGGAACCAATGCTTTCTTGCCATTAGGGTTGATGGCGTATAAAAAAACAGGACAACAAGCTGCTTCTGCAGTTGAATTGGCAGCAGCCAGTGCTTTCCAAACCGATCCCCAGGTTGGATTGTATGCAGGCAACAGGTTCATGATCAGGGAAATGAACCATGCAGGCATTGCTGGTATTTTCCCGCAAAAAAATGGCGCACTGGGGTTTTCAGGAAGGTTCAGTGGAGGAGGCATTTTTGCCAGCTTCTCAGGCAGCAGCTCCATGGGACTGAAAATCCATGAACAACTGGGCATAGGGATATCGATGGAATTGACTGGATTCAAATGGTCTGGTCAACCTGCAAGCCTGGGCATGCAAGCAAAGGGAGGCATGCTCTACTGGGTCAATCCCAAAACAGGACTGGGATTTCAGGTGAACCAATGGTTCCCATTGGGGAGAAGGGCTGAAAATTCCAATAAAACAATACGTGAGCTCATCACTGGCATTGGAACTACCGTGAATGAACATCTTTATCTCTCGATGGAGATACGAAAGCAAACCAATGCACTGACAGAAGTATCAGGCCTGGTGGAATGGCAGGCAGCAGCATCCATAGGATTCCTGGCAGCAATCAACACGACAAGCAACACCTTCATGATGGGCCTCACAAAAAGCGTAGAGAAGAACAAATGGGGAATCATTTTCAGCAATCACCCGCAGCTGGGGCTTTCAGGAAACATAACAGTTAACCATGGGCTTGCAAAATAAGCATGTCGTTTTCATGGCAGCACTGATGATCATCAGCTTTCCTCTACTGGCGCAAGAGGAAGAAATGGAAGAAATAGCAGAAAGCGCTGTCAGTCATGAGCAGGCATCACATCAGGATATCAATGAAATGCATGGAACAGGTTTTATAAAAAAATACAACATCAATACCATCAACGAATCGATGCTTGAGCATTTATTTTTTCTTAAACCCGATCAAATAAAAGCATTCATCCTTTACAGAAAAAACTTTGGTGACTTCATCAGCCTGATGGAATTACAGGCAGTTCCCGGGTGGGACGCAATCACCATCAGGAAAATACTGCCCATGCTAACCCTTGACACAGAACTGCCACTGATGCCTGCGCTCAAACAAAGGATCAGAGAAGGAGAAAACAGGCTCTTGTACAGGACAGGTGGGCAGTCAAAAAAAATTACTGGAAATGAGGATACCTTGAGAAACCAATACAAGCAACTGATCAGTTACCGTTTCAATTTCAGGGACCTGCTGCGATGGGGCATCACGGTTGAAAAAGATGCAGGAGAAAAAAGTTTTTCAGATCATTTAAGCCTGTTTGCGTCTATCAGTAAAAAAGGAATCCTTAAAAATGTGGTGCTGGGAGATTATACCGTTAACATGGGTCAGGGATTGATCCATTGGCAGGGATATGCCTTGGGAAGAAGCAGCAACATGATGAGTTCTTACAGACAGGGAGCGCTTTTCAGGCCTCATACCGGAACAGATGAAAACCGCTTCTGCAGGGGAGTTGCGGTTCACTTGCAAAAAAGTGCGATGGAATTGGCCGCATTTGTGAGCAACAAAAAAATTGATGCCAATATCATCACCGACTCAACAACCAACAGTGCATGGGCAAGCTCCATGCTGCTGTCTGGATTGCACCGAACAAAAAACGAACTAATGGATAAAAAGGCATTGCGAACCATCATGGCTGGCGCACACCTGAAGGTCAACAGCAAGATCGGCAGGACCAGCCTGAATATCGTACATACTGCATTTGATCATCCCATTAAAAAAAGAGAAGAACCGTATAACCGTTTTGCCATCAGTGGAAATCAATGGCAGAATGCCAGCATTGATCATGCTGTTTCCACAAGAATGGGATTTTTATTTGGCGAA
>JBJOOI010000276.1:0-3797 GCA_046051375.1 Bacteroidota bacterium
GTATCAACTGATATATGAATGTTACTAACCTTTCCATGCGCGGGAACAGCAACCTTTGCCTTTCCATCAAACATTACCGAATCAACTTTCACAGTTACAATCTTTTTACCATCAGCAGATGTAGCTTCAGTCCAGGTCATACCATTCATGTCTTTACCTGATACTGTAACTCCTTTTTCATCGCGCCTGATATCAATCGTTTTAATGCTGATTGGATCGATTTTATCAAGGTCAGCAGGTGAGATTTCTTTTCCATTGATGATAATCCGTGGAATCTTGGAGCCATCTGTACCACCCCGCAAACGAATGGCGTCTACTGTACCACTAAATGTAGTTCCTGCAGGGATGCTGTCTCCAGAAATGAAAATAATTTTTTTCTCTGTGTACAAAGGAAATCCTTCTACTGAGACCTTCTTATTTGTTGGACCAGCCAACTCATTCAAAGGCACTTTGAACAATTCCTTTTTTGACTTAATGTCTTTAAAAGAAGCCATGTCACCATCGATATCGATTTGAAAACTTCCTTTGATTTGTCCAGTTTTTGGATCGCGGTACTTTGCCGGAACCGTATCGCCGGAACCGTATCAAGTTCGCTTGCTGAAATAACAGATTGATCCATTTGCTTGTGCTGTACATCAGACAACGAATCTTTGATGGTAAACGATAAAAGAACCAAAACTCCAATGGCTACTGGCAGAATCAACAAGCGTCTGGCATAGCTGTAACTTACTTTTTTTGAAGATGTCAACATAATAATGCGTCTTTTGATAGATGAATAAAAAAATGATTGTCCTATTGATAAACTATTTGAATGATAATGTGCCTTTAATAACATTTCTGCCAACACTGCGGCATCGTCGCCAGCAACAGCCTCTTCATCGGCAATGAATTCATGCACCACTTCCAATTCTTTCCTGATGATCCAGTTAAATGGATTCATCCAAAAAAGATAGGCAGTAAAAGCAACCAAGAGCTTGTCGTAAGAATGATATTGTTCTATATGTGTTAACTCATGCTTCAACATGCGTTGCCCGGTCTCGTCATGTACAGGAAGGTCTTTTCTCCAGAAAAGATTTCTGAAAAATGAAAAAGGAGCTTCGTCCAATGCGGTTTCAATAAAATCAAAACGCTCCATCACGGTAACTTTTCCTTTTGATTTAAGCAGGTATACCTTTATTATACCCACTACAAACAGGATAAGAAGACTTGCGGAAATCAATGAGAGTAATAATACAAGTACTTGATCCCATGTAAGACCTCGGTTCTGCGGGTTGACGCTTTCAGACTGGTAAATGAATTGCACAACTTGTTGAACTGGCGCAGATGCAGGTGTAGATACAGTGAACCATTCTAAATCAAGCAAAGGCAATGCCAGGCTTAACAATACAGTGCCGACGAGGTAAAATCGGTTATAATAATGAAACCTTGTATTGCGTAAAGCAATCCAATAATATCCGAGTAAAATCCCTGAGACCAGGATTGCCTTCAAGATGTAAATGAATAGAGGTAACATATGATTATTTTTTCTGTTTAATCTGCTTCAATAAAAGCTCAAGGTCTTCCACGGAGAGTTTTTTCTTGTCCACGAGAAAGGATACCACTTCCTTGTAAGAACCTTCAAAATAACCCTTGGTGATCCCGGCGATGGATCCTGAAGTGTAGTCATCTTTTGACAGCAGTGGATGATAAAAATTATAGCGGTTGGGGGTTTTGATACCCACCACTTCCTTTTCCACCAGAATTTTAAGCAGGGTGGCAACGGTGTTGTGGTGAGGCTTGGGTTCAGGCATTGCATCCACAATGTCCTTGAGGTAACCACCCTCATCCTGCTTCCACAAGGCCAGCATGATTTGCTCTTCGGCCCGCGTCAAGGTTTTGTTCATAACTAAATATTTAGTCTAAATTAAAACTAAAGTTTTAGTCCACAAAATTTATTTGCATTTGTCAGATTATTACAAAACAGATTGGAAATTGTAATTTCCTGAGCCTATCTCTAAAACCATAAAACCGTCCTTGTAACCCTTTACTTTGATCCAGGGAAATTCTTTCAACGGTTTTTTATTTATCATAACACCCTGTTCACTGCTGGTTGGAATAAATATTTCAGCGTGGGTATTTACCGGAACTGAGATATTCAATTCTAATAGTTTACCCTTTCGTAGCCATGATGACATGATTTGACCATTAACTGAGTGGTAACTGGCTTTCACATAATTGACACCTGCTGAAGCTATTTCTGGCTTAATGATAAAAGTTCTAAAACCAGGTTGCACCACTTTTATTCCTGCCGCATTTCCAAAAAGCCATTCATTAACAGATCCAAATGCATAGTGATTAAATGAGTTCATGCCTGCATTATTTGTAAAGCCATCACCTTTGACATAGCTGTTCCATCGCTCCCACACTGTATTTGCACCATTGATAACTTCATAACCCCAGGATGGATAAGTTGTTTTTAACAAGAGTTTATATGCCTCATCGCCCTGACCAGTAGCCGATAGCGCAGGCAATAAAGGTCTAACGCCTAAGAATCCAGTTGATAACTTCCCGCCATTACCGCGTATTAATTCCGTCAACCACTTTCCAGCCTTTTGTTGCACTTCTGGCTGAAGAATATTCATATAAATAGCATTGGCATAAGCTGTTTGGGTATGGCCGTCAAATCCCATTTCTCCATCTACATAGCCTTTACCGTCACCATATACCTTCACGTTTGTTATAAATCTACCCGTAGAATCCATGTAGTGTTTTCGATAAGCTGTTTTGATTTTATCAAAAACGAGTGCATATTTCTTTTCGTCTTCAAAACTACCAATCGCGTGAGCCATTTCACTCATCATCGAGGCGATGTAGGCATAATACATAGTAGCAAGCATGTCGGGCGGAGTTTTCTTGCCTACCGAAAGCCAATCTCCGAATCCCCCTTTGGGCGAAATATCTTCAAAACTACCCTCTTTGAATACATAGGTTTGCGAACTTTTTTTCTCCAGAAAATCCATATATGCTGTCATGTTAGGCCATGATCGCGAAATGATTCTCGTATCGCCATAGGCTTTATAGATGGTATAGGGGCATATGATGCCCGCTTCAGACCATCCTGGTGAATAGGTATCAGTGGCCCTGACATTGGGTGCAGGAGCGTAGATCGGAAAAGTTTGATCCGGTCTCTGAGCATCGTTCAGGTCAACTTCCCATTTAGTGAAAAAAGCAGCAATATCACTATTGAAAGTAGCAGATTGAACATAGGTCTGTGCATCTCCGGTCCAACCCAGTCTTTCATCTCTTTGAGGGCAGTCTGTCGGAACCTCAAAATAATTTGAGCGCTGGGACCATACGATATTGTGGTAAAGCTGGTTTACCATTTTGTTGTCGGTTACAAAATCACCCGTAACAGGTGTAGCCGAACTTAAAACAATGCCGGTAATTGCTTCTGGGCCTGGTTTTGCATGAAAACCAGCTACTTCAACGTACTGGAAACCATGATAGGTGAACCTTGGTATATAGGTTTCTCCCTGAGGATCCCCTTTTAGTATATAGGTATCTTTGGCACGCGCTTTACGAAGATTTTCCGTCATCAACCTACCGTCTGGAAATAACATCTCACCATAGCGAAGGACAATGCTATCACCCGCTTTTCCCCGAACACGCAAACGAACGTTTCCAGCAAAATTTTGACCAAGATCGAAGAGATATTTACCGTCTTTCTGTGGTATAACTTTGACAACGCTTAAATTCTTGTAAACCTTTACCGGATTGCCAGGATAAACGGTCATTACTCTATCTGCTTTATCTGGATA
>JBJOOI010000277.1:0-3305 GCA_046051375.1 Bacteroidota bacterium
TCGACTGCTGCTGCAGTAGGGACAGTTCTTTCATAGTCTCTGCCATGGCATCCAGCATGGCTGTTGATCCGTCTGGTTGGTAATTTCTTTCGTCCATTTTATATGCATGTTCAACAGGCTTCATATAATACAGGTGATCCACATGGGTATTGAAAGTGGTCAGCCCGATGGTCATGAGCTGCTCCGGAAACTCAAGCTCCATCTCTCTAATCTTGGCAACCTGTTCATTGAAGCCATTGATGGTCTGGTCAATGCAATCTGACATCGATCCGCTTTTGTCGACAAGGATGTGGTAAATCGTTTTCTGTGTTTTCATGATGTTTTTCTTTAAAGTGTAAACAATTGATTTGATTGGTGATGGGTTAGACAACGGCTGCGTAAATTTCATTGGGATAGGATCCGAAGACATATTCTGCGACTGGGCAAAGCCAAAGCTGGTGCTTGTAGGGTTGGCCCGACAATTCCAGCACATTGTAATATGCGCCGTAGTCGACTGGCGCATGGCCAATCAGGTCGAGCAACTGCTGGTTCAGCCCTTTTCTGAATTTTTTCATGTAGGTTTGCTGTCCTTCGAATGGCTGGGGAGAGATTTTCAGGGTAACATTCGAGGTGTTTCCCGATAGCAGGTCAAGAAATGTATCAGCGCCATCCACCATCATCAGGTTGGCCTTGGTGCCCAGGCCCTGCTCAAGAAACTGCGGAAGGTCGGCATACCAGATACCTTCTTCCTTTACGAATCCCAGCACTTGTAAGTCGGTCATTGTGTTTGTTTGCATAATTGTTGATTTGTTTATGCAAAGGTGGCCAATTGAAATGCCTCGAATTTTTTTCGACAAGCTTGCAGGGATTAGGGGGCTGTCCCCGCATCCAGCAAAAAAATATTTCTATAAGTACTTAATTATCAATTCACTATACATGTATTTTAATTTATGCACATTCAGATAGGCATTTATTTATATATTTGCACATTAAAATGTGATAAATGAACATTTTACTTGAACAATCAGCGCGTTTGCTTGCCTACACAGACGTTTCATTCAAAAGGTTTTTAAGTCAAAAAATCAACTGGAATGAACGACTGATAGGTATAAAGGGCGCGCGGGGCGTTGGTAAAACAACGCTGGTTCTTCAGCACCTCAAAGGTTTTTCTGCGCCTGCATCCAGTGTGGCTTATTTCTCATTAGATGATTTGTATTTCGCAGGTCATACATTACGCGAAACAGCAGATAGTTTTTATAAGCAGGGGGGCAGGGTCTTGGCACTGGACGAAGTGCATAAATATCCGGGCTGGTCAGCTGAAATTAAAAACCTGTATGATTTCTATCCAGATCTTCAGATTTTGTTCACAGGATCATCCATCATTGATATTGCCAAAGAAGAGGGTGATTTGAGTCGTAGGGCCCTTTTATATGATCTACCAGGTCTATCGTTCAGGGAATACCTTTCGATGAAAGGCATTATCAATTTGCCGGCAATTGAATTGAATCAGTTATTGAACGGATCCATTTCTTACAGCGAACTATTGCATGGAGGATTTCGTCCGTTTGAGTATTTCAATGATTACCTAAAATACGGGTATTATCCTTTTGGCATACAAAATCCAGCATCAAATTATCAACGCTTGAATCAAGTGATCCGTACAATCATAGAAACGGATATGGCAGAACTGATAACATTTGATATCCGGAATGCCAGAAAAATGTTCCAATTGATTGAAGTAATTGCAGGACAGGTTCCATTCAAGCCGAACATAAAAGAGCTTGCAGAAAAAACACAGATTCATCGAAATTCAATGAACGCATATTTGCATTATTTGGAAAAAGCCAAGATCATTTCCTTACTTTACCCTGCCGGAAAAAGTACGGCAGTGCTACAAAAGCCAGAGAAAATTTACCTTCAAAACACAAGTCTGTTGTATGCCCTGGTAAATGAAAATGTTGAATCAGGAAATGTAAGGGAAACATTTTTTCATTCTATGATATCCGTCAACCATAAAATAAATGCACCTCTTCAGGGTGATTTTTTAATTGATAATAAATTCACATTTGAAGTGGGCGGTAAGACAAAAAAGAAAGTACAAATAGAAAATATTAAAAATGCATGGGTGGTTAAAGATGGCATAGAGATTGCCAGTACAAACGTTTTGCCAATTTGGACAATTGGATTGCTGTATTGAAAATGAGCATATTAATTGGGTCAAAAAAGCTGTTTTGCTTTAAACAACCCCATTTTTATTACAATTTAATTGGGATTTTACCCCTACTTTGTTACATAAATATTTAAATTATACCCTAACTTTGTTACATGTTTAAACGTCAGTTGCTACATGAACTGGAAAAATGGGCCTTCAAGGACAACAGGAAGCCACTTGTCATAAGGGGTGCCAGGCAGGTTGGAAAAACAACCCTGGTAAATGAATTTGGCAAACAGTACGCACAGTATATCTATTTGAACCTGGAGCTGAAGGAAGACAAGGAGCCATTTGAGGAATTCTCGTCCATTGAAAATTTGGTAGGTGCATTGTTCTTTTTAAAAAACAAGACACTTGCCCAGCGAAGCAAAACACTGATCTTCATCGACGAAATTCAGGAAGTACCCAAAGCATTAAACATACTCCGCTATTTTTACGAGTCTGTCCCTGAAATTTCAGTTATCGCCGCAGGAAGCATGTTGGAGACATTGTTCGATAAGAACATCAGTTTTCCTATTGGCCGGGTTGAATACATGGTAATCAGACCTGTTTCGTTTCCCGAATTTCTCTCTGCCCTTGGAGAAACAGCTGCCCTGAAGGAATTGACCCAAATACCTCTATCAAAATATGCACATACAAAACTCCTGGGATTATTTCACAAATATGCCTTGATTGGGGGGATGCCTGAAGTGGTGGAACATTATGCAAAACACAAGGACCTTGTTGCATTGGCTCCCATTTATGATGCATTGATCAATGGCTATTTACAAGATGTAGAAAAGTATGCATCAAGCAATGCACAAATACAACACATCCGTCATTGTATTCAAGCTTCATTTTCACAGGCTGGCAAGAGAATAAAATTTGAAGGTTTTGGAAATTCTGCCTACAAATCCCGAGAAATGGGAGAGGCATTGCGAACGTTGGAAAAAGCTTTGTTACTGCAACTGAATTACCCCAGTACTACAGCCACGCTGCCGATTGTTCCTGACTTAAAAAAGTCTCCACGCCTTCAGATTTTAGATACAGGATTATTAAACTACTATGTTGGATTGCAGAGAGATATTATAGGTACAAAAGATTTGAACAGCATTTATCAGGGAACAATGATAGA
>JBJOOI010000278.1:0-3304 GCA_046051375.1 Bacteroidota bacterium
GGGAAATACCAGGTCATGAGCACAGAGTTTGATTTTGTTGAGCCCAATGCCAAAAAAGAGATCAGCTCCATCCTGGTGCCTATTTCAAAGGAAGATACAGATGCGGTAAGGGAACAGATCCAATTTGTATGGGATAAGATTCAGGCACGAGATTTCTACACAGGTTGCGGAAAAGAAGACTGCCACTGGTGCAACTTTGTCAAAACAAACAAACTGCAGGTGGGATTCGTTGAAGAAGAACAGGAGATGCTTTTTGATTAACTTTGCAAAACATCATGAAATTCATTCATTGCATCATTCTTGCTGCTTTCCTCAGTTCCTGCGGACAACAGGTTCCGCCAACAGGCGGCCCCAGGGATTCTATCCCACCAAAACTGGTAACTGCCCTGCCTGTATATGGTGCCAAAAACTTCAAAGGCAACAAGATCACCCTGGTTTTTGATGAGTACATCACCCTTGAAAACCCTTATGAAAAGCTGACCTACTCACCCATTCCCAAAAGCAATCCCAATGCTGAAGGAAAACTCAGGACCATCACCATCAAATTGAAAGACACCCTGGAGGAAAACACGACTTACAGGATTGATTTTGGTGAAGCGATTAAAGACATCAACGAAAACAACATCCTCAAAGATTTCTCCTACACGTTCTCTACAGGATCTTACCTTGATTCTGCTTTTTTCACAGGAAAAGTAATCATCGCTGCTACAGGAAAAGTAGACAGCACCATGATTGCAGTGCTGCACCGCAACCTGGACGACTCAGCAGTAGCCAAAGAAAAGCCTCGTTATTATACCCGGCTCAAAGGTGATGGCAGTTTCCTTTTCAGCAATCTTCAACCCGGGAAGTACAATCTCTTCGCCATCAAGGATGCAGACGGTGGCAAAAAATACGATCAATCCAGTGAGCTGGTGGCATTCATGAACAGCCCCGTCAACATTGGCACAGATACATCCACTGTGTTGTATGCTTTCGAAGAGGAACAGGAAGCCAAGCCTGCACCAAAATCTTCTGCAAAGCCTGCTGCCACCAATAAAAAAGGAGAGGACAAAAGATTGAGGTTCACAAACAATCTTGATGGCGGAAGGCAGGATCTGCTTTCAACCCTTATCCTGATCACAGAGCATCCCCTGAAAAAACTGGATTCATCCAAAATCCGTTTCACTGACAAAGATTTCAAAGCCATCACCGGTTTCAGATTGAACAAAGACAGCACAGGAAAACAACTGATCATTCAATACCCATGGGCAGAAAACACCGCATACAACCTGATCCTTGAAAAGGATTTCGCCCTGGATACCCTGGACAATAAATTCATGAAAACCGATACCATAGAGTTTACTTCAAAAAAAGAATCAGATTACGGCAGCATCGACATTAAAATCGCCAATATTGACAGCAACCTGCACCCCATCCTGCTGCTCATGAAAGACAACAAGATTGTTCTTCAACAACAGGCCAAACAGGAAAAATACAAGATCAAATTGTTCAACCCAGGAGAGTACCAGATCAGTATCCTTTTTGATGTCAACAACAATGGCAAATGGGATACCGGCAATTACTGGAAAAAACTACAACCCGAAAAAGTGGTGGCCAGAAAACAAACCCTGCAAATCAGGGCCAATTGGGACAATGAATTGAGAATTGATCTCAAAGACATTCAGTAATTTTGCAGATGCATTTATCCTCCAACCTTCTTGAAGCAGCCGTCAAAGAGTTCTCCCGCCTGCCCGGCATCGGAAAGAAAACGGCACTCAGGCTGGTGCTTCACTTGCTCAAACAGGAGGAAGCCGAGGTTTCGCAATTCAGCGAAACCATTGAGAGGATGAGAAAAGAAATCAGGTTTTGCAAAACTTGTTTCAATATTTCAGACATGGATCAGTGCACCATTTGCAGCAATGCCGGCAGAAAAAAAGAAGTAATCTGTGTGGTGGAAAACATCAGGGATGTGATTGCCATTGAATCTACAGAGCAATACAATGGAGTCTACCATGTGTTGGGTGGCGTGATCTCTCCATTGGATGGCATAGGCCCCGACCAACTCACCATTGCAGCATTGGCATCAAGGATTCCACTGGAAAACACAAAAGAGATTGTTTTCGCATTGAGCCCAACGATTCAAGGAGATACCACCATTTACTATATCCGCAAAAAGCTCAACAACCCTGAACTCCGCTTCACGACCATCGCCCGAGGCATCGCCTTTGGTGGGGAGCTCGAATTTGCAGATGAAATGACTCTAGCAAAAAGCATCCGCAACCGGTTGCCGGTAGACAGTTATATCCAATAAAATGCCTGTCCACCTTGCCTTTGAACCCATGTTCCTTTTGATTACCTTTGCATTTCTACAACAAGCATGAAAGATATTTCCACACTACTCAAAGAAAGAATCCTGGTCATTGATGGTGCCATGGGTACGATGATCCAAAGGCATAGGCTTACTGAGGCTGATTACAGGGGTGCAAGATTTGCCGACTGGCCTTCAGACCTCAAAGGCAACAATGACCTGCTCAGCATCACCCAACCGGAGATCATCAAGAACATCCACCTGCAGTATTTAGAAGCAGGCGCTGACATCATTGAAACCAATACTTTCAATGCCCAGGCTGTCTCAATGGCTGATTACAACATGAGCAGCCTTTCTTACGAAATCAATATCGCGGCAGCAAAATGTGCCAGAAATGCTGTCAATGAATACAGGGCCAACCACCCTGAAAGCAAGGATTTAGGCGGCCCCTTTGTGGCTGGTGCCATTGGCCCCATGAACAAAACCCTATCCCTCTCTCCGGATGTAAACAACCCAGGTTTCAGGAGCATCAGTTTTGATGAAGTGGCAGAAGCCTACTACGAACAGGTGAAAGCCCTTGTAGAAGGCGGCGTTGACCTTTTGCTCATCGAAACCATTTTTGATACCCTGAACGCAAAGGCTGCCATCTATGCCACCAAAAAGTTTTTCCGCGACAATCAGCTGGAAGAACTGCCATTGATGATCAGTGGAACCATCACGGATGCTTCCGGAAGAACACTCAGCGGCCAAACCCTTGAGGCTTTCTATACCAGCATTGCACATGCCAACCCACTGAGCGTGGGCCTCAACTGTGCACTGGGCGCTAACCAGATGCGTTCACACATCGAAGAACTTTCACAAATCGCTGCTTGTTATACTTCTGCATACCCCAATGCTGGGCTGCCCAATGCCATGGGTGAATATGACGAGGAACCAGCCCAAACGGCACATTTCATTGAGGAATGGGCCGAGAAAGGATTTGTAAATATTGTTGGCGGATGTTGCGGTACAACGCCA
>JBJOOI010000279.1:0-3273 GCA_046051375.1 Bacteroidota bacterium
ATCAGCATTGGCACGAACAAGAATGGAGTAACCAACAACAAGGAAGTGCTGGACGAAATCAGCCTCACCCGCAGCATGCTTCCCAAGAGCATGGGCGCCGTCCACTGGAGCGTTTCATCCCTCACCAAAAACCCAACCCTCACCAAGGAATTGAAGGCTGGCCCTTATAGTATTCCTGCACTGATTCCGGCAAGCCCTTGGCTGGACGCCATTGCTCCTGCTTCTCCTCAGGTTGCCATGAGCAAGAACAAGGACAAGCTCAACATCCAATGGTCAGCGAAAGACAAGGATGCCGCCAGCTGGATCCTGTATGCTCAATACGACAACAAATGGGAGTATACCATCCTGGGTAAGGGGCAATTGAACGCTTCCCTTCAGCTGCTCTCTGCAGACATTACAGGGAAAACATCCACCCTCAAAAACATCATGGTTACTGCAATAGACCGTACTGGCAATGAAAGTGAACAGCAGATCATTCCGGTGAACTGATCAAAATCCCCAATTGAGCCCAAAGAGCACCTGTCTTCCATTGAGTTGCTGGGTGAAACGATCATGGCCATAAGGAGAAGCATTGAGCAATTCAAAATAGTGATGGTTCATCAGGTTGTTCAAGGTTATGGAGCAACGCCAGCGAGGGCTCAGCACTGCTTTGACCACGCCGTCCAGCATGTCAAAAGATTGGCCCTGTTCAAAACGCTGCACCCGGTATTGAACATGGGCAAACAGGTGGGTGCTAAACCGTAGGGTTGTGGAGACCCCATATCCAAACCGCTTCATGGTTGAGGGTTGCTGACCCGATGCACCAAAGCGGTTCTGTTGGAAGAAATAATGTAATTCCCCATTGAACCAACCTTTCCAGTTGCTTACCATCCGCTGTTCAAGACCATGGTTGTTCATCATGGAACCGAAAATCACCCCGTTCAATTGTTGTGGCTGATGGCTCAGCATCCAATTGGCATCCAAGGTATACTTCAATTTCAGGGGATGGATGAACTGCTCAACACGTGCATTGAGCAAGAGATTGCGCTGCAAAGGGATGATAAACCAAGACAGGGAATCAACCATCTTGCCAACAATGGTTGCGATGCCATAATCGTTGCGCAACAAACCTGCACGGGCATTGACTGACAACACAAATCCCTTGTACAAATCCATTTTTGTCGCGCCTATTTCCATGTCCACAGATAAAGGAAAAGCAAGGTCTGCAACACCATTTCTCATGGTACCTTCAAACAAAACAGGTCCGGCATGCCATGAAGGGTTTGTTGCAGGTTTTTTGGCCAGGGCAATGCCCATCCGGTATTGTGCTGTAGGTTTTTTCTGCCAGGCCAGTTTCTCCTCCAGGTGAAAGATGAATGCATTTCTGTTGATGGTATTGCTGTTGACCATGGCCCTTCCTGCTGCCGCATTAAAGGTGGTGGATATTTTTTTTGAATGCCTTTGGTCAATAGACAGGTATGGATGATATTTTGCCAGCTGAAGCGATTGTGCCTCAGGACCAATTGCAGAACTGATGGCTTCAATAGCAGCACGAATACCCACCCTGGCATTTTGCTGACCCCATTGCTTGATCATGTAAAGATCAGTGTTTGCCATTTTTCCATGATGGGCAAAAACCTGATCAATGTAAAACCGCATCAGGCTATCAGATGAAAAGGATGCCTGAAGTCGGTCGATGTTTCGGTCTAATGAAAGCCGGGTATCCATCTGCAACAATGCACTTTGACCAAGCTTCCAGGAAGCATGGTGTGATGCAAGCAGGTTGAATTGATGCAGCCGATCATTGGCATCCCTTACTGTGGCAATAGCCCCACTGCGGTCTGCATGTTGTAACGCATGCGTTTGTCCATTGCTGACAGATAAACGAAAAGAGGATAGCCTGTTCCCTCCTTTATCTGTTTCCAGGTTCATGCGCAAGTTTGCCATGGTTGCTTGATGCAGATGATTGGTGCTTGTGCCCAGGTTGAATTTTTGAAGCCCGGGGATCTGATAAGAAGTGCTGCTCGAGCCGATCTTCCTGTTCTCGTTTTGCATGGCGGTAGCCGTCAAACTGAGTTTGGTATGTGAAGACAATACCAAGGAGGAAATGAAAGCAAGGCTTTTGTCATTGTTGATGTTGACATACGCTGGGGGGAGATTGGGACCAGTGCCTGCATGTAATGGGTCAAAAGGCCATACCCGATAAGCACCCCGATCGTTTCCCTGCATTTCATTTCCCCGGTCAGTTACGCCATAGGCTCCTGTATTGTTGGTATTGAAAAAGCACAATTGTTTTGCTTTTTTTGCGAGCCTGATCAATTCTGCATCTGCCTCGCCATATTGAGTCATTCCTCTTGAAAGCATAAGGTTGCCGCTGGTCTTTCCTATCCATGATTTTTTGATAACCAGGTTAAGGGCGATGGCATCCTGGTTGCCAAACGTTCGCAAGAGCCTGTTTTTCTCATGGCCTTGAATGACCTGAAGGCTATCGACCATCAAGGCCTTCAGGTTTTTAGACAAGAGTTTGTACTGTTCTCCGGCAAGATCATCTCCATCAATCATGATCCTGCTGATTTCCTTTCCATTGAAATAGATCCGGCCATTGTCATCCACACGAAACCCGGGTATGTTCTTTACCAGGTCTTCCAGCCTGAACGCTTCGGGTTTCAAATACCTTGCCGCATCAAACTTCAAGGTATCCCCACTGGCTTTGGCCATGGGCTGGTTGCGCTTGATCACAATGCCAGGAAGCTCCCCTATATTTCTTCCCGGCAGAATGGTATCTAAGGCCAACCAGCGATCCGAAGCAAACAAAAACGAAGCCTGCATCAAACATACCAACAGCACCAATGACCGGATCTTCATTTCAATCGATCTTTTCCCAGGAATGGATTTTCAAGACAGACTTGGTCTGGCAATCCACGCAGTTCGCTGAGGATTGCGCACCCAGGGATGCTTCCAGCCTCTTGAATATTTTTTTTACCTGATCAGCAAAGGCAGGAAATCCTTCTGTTCCTTTTTTAATGGCTGCCAAAAAATGATCCTGGTCAAAGCCGCGTACTTCTTGTTTGGAAACAAAGGTCATGTGCCAGTTGTCTTCATCATCATAGGCTTCCAGGATCAGTCCTGGCAAGCCTCCCAGTTTCCATGGTCCATCTGGAATGGTGATCGTGGGGGCATACCAGGCCGTGTATCCCCTCCCCTTAAACTGCGTCACTGCCTTTCGGCATGGGATGCCCCCGATCGATCTTTCTTCTTCGATGGTTTTCCAATCCATAGGAAACAATGTATCTG
>JBJOOI010000280.1:0-3267 GCA_046051375.1 Bacteroidota bacterium
ACTTAATCTGACCGCGGTGATGCCATTTCCGGCAACCAGAACAGATAAATCTTTGGACCTTTGAGGAACCCTTGTCCATTTGTTGTTTTGCCAAATATCGATGGATGCTTTGGATGTCAATTTAGCCAGTGAATCGTTCAGTGAAAATAAGCTCTTGATGTTTTGTTTGGATTGATTGGTAAATGCAATAAACAATGTGTCCGATTTTCTTGCAGTTACGTAGTTGAGTTCTATGTTCTCGGTTTGAAGCAAATTTCCGGGCATCCATAGTTTGACATTGTTGGCCGAATAGAATTTTCCAGTACGTGCACCATACATTTTGCTTTGCAGGTAAGCATAACCCTCTATATATTCAGCAGGAAAATCAATGGCTCCCTTGCTGCGGATAAATGCATCCGATACCAGGTAGTCCAATAACATGGACGCCATGGGTAAAATATGATTGTAATGAAATGAATTTACGCTTTGGTCCAGGTGTTTGTGAAAAGGGAAATCAACATTTTCGTATGCAGTTGTTCTTTCTGTATTGATATGGTAACCAGGAAAGCTTTTGTAGCGACCGATAACAGCAGCTTTGGCAACATCCAATAAATAGCGATCATTTGCATAATACCCCAAACGCAGCATCCAAGGTGCAAAATTGGTCATGAAGATTCCCCGATGACCTGTGGAGGTACCAGAGGATTCAGGCGTAAGACCGGTTTCAGAAAGGCGCCAAGCCGGCACTTTTTCCTCCGGATAATACATTTGCTTGTGTCCTTTGGCTTTCAGGTACCAGTAATAAGGAGCCTTCCCATCCTTGTTTACGGTAACCAGGCTATCGGGTATGGAGGGAACCATCCAAATGAATTGGGTATAGTTGCGGGCACCTTCAACTGCCGCATCCAGGAAAGATTTTTCTTTTGTTATTTCATACAGTTGCAACAGTTCAATCCATCGGTTGGTATAGGCTGGCCAGAAGAAAAACCCACCTGCAAACGGATCAGTAAAATCAGCTTGAGCGGTATTGACCCTTGTTTGCAAGTAAGCAGAAGCTTTGGCTACAGCCGTTTTTAAGTAAACAGAATCGCCTGTTGTTTTAAACAAATGCATGGCGTTGATCCAACTGTTTCCTTTTTCTTCTACATCCAGGTTCCTGGTTCTCGCATTTGCATATTCCTTTTCCATGAGCTTTAGGAAAAATGGATTTTGCTTTCCGAGCACTGTATAGAGTGCTCCCAATTCTGACATGGGTGCAACGGGGCCCTTCAATCTCCTTGACGGATTCTGAATTTTTTGTGTACTGTCCAGACTGAAAAGAAATTTTTCTCTCGAGAGCATGTATTCTATCTGTGGGTAAGCCCTTTTCTCAAACATGTTTGCATCATCCCGCACAATGGCCAGTTCGAGCGGATTCAGGCTGGAGACGTTTTTGACGGCACCGGGAACATCCGTAGCATAAGCATATCCCTTTAAACTGTCAACATACCAGGTATATTCTGACATGGAATAATCTACGATATTGTCGAGCGTTTTGTTCAGCGTGCTGATGGCATTGCTGCGGTAGTCTTTAAAACCAAACATTTTCCGGGCGATACTTTCATACGTGCGATTGATGGTCTGGGGTTCCACCACCAAATGCAGTGTAAAACTGAATGGATCACCCGCCTTCATTTTTGAATTGTATCCTCCGGGGATCGGTGCATATACGCTCGGTTGTATTTGCTTTTGTGCATTTATTAGTCCAATGCCAAATTGGCTGTTTACCAGCAGTGGTAAAGGTTGAAAAGGAATCGCGTCGGGTGAAGCCATAACACCGATTGTATTCTTGCCATCATACACCATTGTAGTTGGAAGTGTTGCCATGAATGCTGGTGTGAGAAAAGCATTTTCTGGAATCCTTTTTTCTTGCCAGATCAATGGCTGCCAGATACCCAATGCTTTATCCTCTGTTAATGAGGGGGCACCAGTATATCCGACACTGAAATATCCAGGTACCAATGGTTCTAATTCGAACTGTAGAACAGGGTAGGGCCTTGCTTTTTTTAGTACATAGGCTTTTAAAATGAATTTTGTGTTTGAAGGAAACTCAAAGAAGGCAGTGTCTCCTGCATGTCGAACATGGTTTGCTGTTATGCTCGTCGATTCACCCACATTGTGTATGGCCCCGGTCCGTTTTTCTGGTGCCTTTCTCAAAATCCGGTCATCGAAACCGTCTCCTGCTGTTTCTTTGCCAATAGCCTTTTGAACAAAATCTGCCTTGCTGCTGTCCTTAACCTTCCACGTCAATACGTTGTATGACAAAGATTTGATGTTCAACGGTTTCATCATCATGTCAGGATCGGTGGCATTGTACAATACTGTGAATGAAGGTGAAAAAGAATATGTGCCCTTTCCTGATTGAATTTGAATGGCATTGTTGTTTATGCTTACGGACAATTGAGCCTTGACTGACATTCCGATGGTCAAATGAATGAGCAGAAAAAGGGCAAAGGATTTTTCAATGTGCTTCATGATGGATTCTTCAAAAAATTAATGTTTCAATGTAGGTTTTCCCATACATTGACTACAAGATAATACTTTTGATGTCTCAAAAAAGCCATTTTTCGAAGCTATTTAGCCCATGCTTTTATGTTTTCTTGAGTTTTTCTTATTTCTTTTGGGATACAATGAATGATACAGCGGTTTTTGCATCTGTTTCTGATATGCTGCTATATTTTTTGTGAAACTTTGTTCTCGAAAAGTCGATTTCTTTTTTTAGATCTTTTGTGAGCAAAATGTCAAATCCATTGTTTGAAATGCTTTTCAGATAGGATGATTTCGGTTCTCTATTGAGTATAACCTTCTTATTGCCATTTAAAAACTTCCACTCTGCATCTGAATATAGCCATTGTCCATTCCAGGATTTTGTCATTCCGTGCGATGAAAAATCGATACAATGTGACATCATTCCACCTTGGCGCAGCATTGTATTCATTTTTTCATAGGCACTATCAATATTGTCTACGTATTGTAAAACTGCCTGAGAGAATATATAATCCAATGAACCGGATTCGATTTCTGTGTTTTCTTCCCAGTGGACGAAAAATTTGATTTGATCACTTCCGCTGCTGTCCATGTTTTCAATGGCTGATCTTAATTCTGCTATCCGTTCTTCGGATAACATATCTTTCATTAGATCGTCATTCAGTATCTGTAATGGAAATGAATAATCATCAAGCACAGGTTGTACCAAAGGAAATTCATCATTATTTGGAATTTCTGTTCTTTTTTTCAATAGGGCTACCA
>JBJOOI010000281.1:0-3264 GCA_046051375.1 Bacteroidota bacterium
GCCAGATCTGAAGTTTGGAAAGTAAGGTTGATGATCGGAAGCTTGATCCATCGGTTGGCATCATTGAGGTTGGTGCCAAAAAACAAAGTATATATAAGCAAAGGAACTGCTGCAATGAAGAGAATTTGCGCAACCCTTGAGTAAACAGTATAATTGACCAGATGAGCAAAATAGATGATGGCCACGCCTACAGCGATGAACATGATCTGCTTGAACAGATAAGACTCTGTGCTTTTTGATAATTTGTATGCAAGAGTGCCTGTACTGCTGTAGACGGCAAGCAGGCTCACCATGGTCAACAAAACCACAATGGCCCAGATGACTTTGTCACCGCGGGTTCTGCTGGAAATGCTTCCCAGTGAATATTGCTTGATATCTAATCCTTCTCCTTGCATTATTGATACATTATAATTCCATTACTGCTTTTTTAAACTGGTCTCCCCTGTCTTCATAATTTTTGAAGAGGTCAAAACTTGCACATGCCGGACTGAGCAAAACCACATCCCCTTTCTCTGAAACTTCATAGGCCGCCTTCACAGCTTCGGAAGCACTGGTTGTATCAATGATGGTTGAAACAATTCCTTCAAATGCCTCATGGATTTTTTCATTATCGATACCCAGACATACAATGGCTTTGACTTTTTCTGCAACCATCTCTTTGATCAAATCATAATCATTGCCTTTGTCCACTCCACCAAGAATCAGGGTAACCGGCTTATCCATGCTTTCCAACGCAAACCATGCACTGTTGACATTTGTTGCCTTTGAATCATTGATAAAATCAATCCCTTTCACTGTTGCTACTTTTTCCATCCGATGTTCCAGGCTCTCAAAGGATGTTACAGCATCCCTGATACGATCCTTTCGTATCCCCACCACAGAAGAAGCAACTGCCGCAGCCATGGTATTGTACTGGTTGTGCTTGCCCTTGAGTGCAAAATCAAAAATGCTCATGGCAAATCCATCGCCATGCTTCACGTTCATCTGGCCTTCTTTGATGAAGGCGCCTTTTGGCAATTCTTTTTGCATACTAATCGGTAATGGTTTTGAATTGAATGGGTATTGGTCGAGGTACTTCACTGTAACAGCATCATCAGCATTGTAGATGAAAAAATCCTGTTCAGTTTGGTTCTTAACGATGTTGAATTTTGCGGCAATGTATTTTTCGAAATCATGATCATACCTGTCGAGATGATCTTCTGTGATGTTGGTAAGTACTGCCACATCAGGTCTGAATGAAATGATATCATCCAACTGAAAACTGCTGATCTCCACCACATACAATGGCTTGGGATCAACAGCTATTTGCCTTGCGATGGAATTTCCAATATTTCCTACGATGGCACAATCAATGCCACCCGATTTGCAAATCTGATAAATCAGGGATGTTGTTGTTGTTTTTCCATTGCTTCCAGTGATGCCAATGATCCTGCTTTCTTCCTTATGCCTGTAGGCCAGCTCCATCTCACTGATGATGGGAATATTTTTTGCTTTGATTTGAGCCACCACAGCATTGCTGTTGGGAATCCCAGGACTTTTCATCACCTCGTCAGCTGAAAGTATTTTATCAATGCTGTGTCCACCGCATTCAAAATCAATCCTGTTCGCTTCAAGTTCATGCTGATAATGATCTTTCATTTTTCCTCCATCAGAAAGAAAAACATCATAGCCCTGCTGTTTGCACAATAGGGCAGCCCCTACTCCGCTTTCGCCGCCTCCCAATATGATAATTTTTTTCTTCACTGTTTTTCTATAAATGGATTATCTCATTTTCAATGACATGATCGCGAATACCACAAAAAGCAAGGTTACTATCCAGAATCTCACGGCAATTTTGCTTTCATGGTATCCTTTTTTTTGATAGTGATGGTGCAATGGGCTCATCAGAAAAACCCTCCTCCCTTCACCGAATTTTTTCTTGGTGTATTTGAAGTAACCGACCTGTATAACCACACTGAGGTTCTCAATCAGAAACACCGCACAGAAAAAAGGTATCAGCAATTCCTTTCGCACAATGATGGCCAAAGCCGCAATGATTCCACCCAGTGCAAGGCTTCCGGTATCACCCATGAAAACCTGTGCAGGATAGGCATTGTACCAGAGAAAGCCAATGCAGGCACCGATCATGGCAGCGATAAATACAGAAACTTCACCCAGGTTGGGGATGTACATGATATTGAGGTAATCAGCAAAAATCAGGTTGCCACTTGCATAAGCAAAAAGTGCCAGACATGCTCCAATGAGTGCAGAAACACCCGTTGCCAATCCATCCAAGCCGTCAGTAATGTTTGCGCCATTGGAAACAGCTGTGACAATAAAGATGATTACAATCATGTACACTACCCAGCCATAAGATCTCAATGAGGCCGGCAATAGTTTTGCATAATTGAACTCATGGTTCTTGATAAAAGGGATGGTCGTCACAGGCTCATTGGCTTTCACAAAATACCGCACACCGCCCTGGTATTTCACTTCAATGGCATTGGCTGGCTTGACCTTTCCCTTGTATTCCCTCATGACCTTCACATTGTCATTGAACAGCAGCGTAGCACTGATGATCACACCCAAACCCACCTGACCCAACACCTTGAACCATCCTGCCAAACCATCCTTATCTCCCTTCTTATAATTGACTCCCTGGCTTTGTGCCAAGCGCTTTGAACGAAGTTTCAGGTAGTCGTCAACGAAACCAACCAGTCCCAACCAAATGGTACTCAGCAACAAGAGTTTGATGTAGACCTTGTCGAGGTTTGCGAACAACAATGTGGGAATCAGGATGCCTAATAAAATGATAAAACCACCCATGGTTGGAGTACCTTTTTTTTGCTCCTCCCCTTGTAAACCAAGCTCCCTCACAGACTCACCTACCTGCATTTTTTGAAGAAACAGAATGATACGCTTACCATAAACCATGGTAATAAAAAGCGAAAGCAAAACTGCCAACATTGCCCGGAAAGTAATGAACTGGAAAATGCCCATCCCCGGAAAACGGAGTTGCTCATGTACTAACCATTGATAAAGTTGATAAAGCATTTCTTTTTATTTATCCAGTTCAGCAAATGTTCTCACCAAAATATCCTTGTCATCAAATGGAAATCTTTGTCCCTTGATTTCCTGGTATTTCTCATGCCCCTTTCCTGCCACCAGAATGATATCATCCTCCCTCGCCATCATCACTGCCGTGCGAATGGCTTCCTTCCTGTCCTCAATTACCAATACTTTTCTTTGCAACAAGGCTTCCATCCCTTCAGCCATATCTTTCAG
>JBJOOI010000282.1:0-3529 GCA_046051375.1 Bacteroidota bacterium
AAGGCGGTCAATGTTGGGCGTTTTGATGAGTTTGTTTCCATAGCAGCCCATGATGGGCTTCAGGTCATCAACAGCAATGAAAAGAATGTTGGGTTTCTTTGCCTGCTGGGCTAAGAGGTCCAATGAAACAATCATTAAGATGATTGAAATGGATAGAAATTTCTTTCCTGTCATGATGATGTTTTTTGTGAATGATACGAAAGACTGATGAAGTCCTGATCGGAGCACGCCCAAAACAATCCATCAACCATCCTTAATATTAACCAAAATAACTGAATTACATTGCTGGCCTCAGCAAAAAATAAACACCTGCATACTACAAAAGGAGTATTCCAAAAACTGATATAACTCATATATCGTGGCTATTTTCGTCATTCGTAGCATTTAGTAAAAAATCAAATATTTACACCGTTAAAGCTCTGGTAGGTAGGGAAAACAATTCATCACATTAAAACTTGTACAAGCCCTACAAGCATCACTATGAATTCAAAAAAGGGGAATTGATCTTCCGTGAAGGAGATGAAATCAACGGCCTGTACTTCATCCAGTCTGGCGTTATCAAACTGGAAATGAATGCAGAAACGGAAAGACCCTTTATTCTTCGTCTGGTGGGTGCCGGACAAACAATGGGGCATCGCTTCCTGAGCTATACAGGCCTTCAGCCTTATTCTGCCTCAGCAGTGGAAGACAGCCGCGTCTGCTTCATTGAGCTGGGCTTTTTCAAGAACCTGATGCAGAAAAACGAACTGCTTCAGGAGGAAATAAGAAAGATCTTCTTGAGGGAAATCCGCACTACCGAAGTCAAACTGCTGCAAATTGCACAGCAAACCGTCAGGGAAAAAGTGGCAGGCATCCTGGTTCATCTTGCTGAAACCTATAATTACAAGCAAATTGGGATGGGCATCCGGGTGCATGTAGATCGCCAGGAAATGGCTGATCTGGCGGGTACAACCAAGGAACAGGTTTCCAGGATCCTGGCGGATTTTGACCAGGAGCAGCTGATCCGGTTCAGGGCCAAACACTTCAAATACATTGCAGTTGACAGGCTCCGCCAGATTGCCGAAAGACATGCCATGCCTATTGCCATTCCACAGCATGCTGAAGCATAAAAACAAGAATGCATCATTGTTATATTGGGTGCTACTTAGTAACTTCGCGGCTGAAAAAACAAAACCATGGCAGCAAAGATAAAAGTGCACAACCCGGTTGTTGAACTCGACGGGGACGAGATGACAAGAATCATTTGGAAGTTCATCAAGGACAAGCTGATCCTTCCTTACCTTGAACTTGACATCAAGTATTACGATCTTGGTGTGGAGTACCGCGATGAAACCAATGACCAGGTAACCATTGATGCAGCAAATGCCATCAGGGAATATGGTGTGGGTATCAAATGTGCCACCATCACCCCTGATGAGGCACGTGTAAAGGAGTTCAACCTCAAGCAAATGTGGAAGAGCCCCAATGGTACCATCAGGAACATCCTGGATGGAACCGTTTTCCGCGAGCCCATCGTTATAAAAAATATTCCCCGTCTGGTAACCAACTGGGACAGCCCAATCATTGTTGGAAGGCATGCTTTTGGTGATCAGTACCGTGCCACAGATTTTGTGGTTCCCGGCAAAGGAAAACTCACCATCAAATTTGAAGGGGAAGATGGCACCTTGATTGAACATGAAGTATACCAGTACAAAGGCGCAGGTGTTGCATTGAGCATGTACAATACCGATGAAAGCATCATGGGTTTTGCAAGAAGCTGTTTCAACATGGCATTGCAGAAAGGATGGCCACTCTACATGAGCACCAAGAATACCATCTTGAAAAAATATGATGGCCGCTTCAAAGACATCTTTGAAGAGATCTATCAAAACGAATTCAAGGCTGCTTACGAAGCGGCAGGCATCACCTATGAGCATAGGCTGATTGATGACATGGTGGCCAGCGCCTTGAAATGGAATGGCAAGTTTGTATGGGCTTGTAAGAACTATGATGGTGACGTTCAAAGTGATACTGTTGCGCAAGGATTCGGTTCTCTCGGTTTGATGACTTCAGTATTGGTTACTCCTGATGGAAAGACCATGGAATCAGAAGCCGCACATGGAACTGTAACCCGCCACTACCGTGATCATCAGAAAGGAAAGCCCACCAGCACCAATCCTATCGCATCCATTTTTGCATGGACACGTGGATTGGCCTTCCGTGGCAAATTGGATGAAAACCAAGCCCTGATTGATTTCGCCAATGCACTCGAAGCCGTTTGTATTGAAACAGTGGAAGAAGGAAAGATGACCAAAGACCTGGCAGTATGTATCCATGGCAACAAGGTTGTTCATGGTGATCATTACCTCTATACAGAAGAATTCCTGGATGCGATAGATAGCAATTTGAAGAAGAAGATGGGGATTTGAGTTGTGGTTTAGAAAAATAAATCAGTCCCGGTTCGAAAGAGCCGGGATTTTTTTATGCAGCTCATGGCCTACTGCCCAGCATCCTCCTCCACATCACCCTGGCTGATTCCATATTGACACCAGCCATCCTGCCACGCTGGACAATCAGGTCATTGTCTTCAGGGTGGCTCAGGTAATAATGAAATGCAAACCTGCTTTTGGGGTTTTGCCACCCATTGATCTGACCAAAACGCAGGTCATTGAAAACAAGTGTATCCTTCCATTGCTCAACTGTATAATAGCCTTGGGAGAATTGCTTCAACTCCATGACTTCCTTGTGGTCGGCCACAGGTTTGAGCAGGTCTTCTTTTTTCTCAATATGGTGCAATATTAATTCTCCAGGCTTGTCAAAAATGGACCGGTAACCTACCTGATATCCTGAGCTGTCTTCTATCACCACAAACCAAAGCAGGTTGTTGAGCAGGGTTGGTGTTGTAAAATAGGGCTTGTTTACCCTCAAATTTGCAACGGCATATTGTTTCACATCCCTGTTGATGGAATACTTGTTGTACAGCGCAAATCCCATGTAGAGCATTGCAGTAAAAACGCCTGCCCTGGCCCATTTCAAGCGATGAACATGATCGGTTTTCAAGAAAATCAGGAAGCCAAACGCAATGGCAGGAAGGATGCTGAACAATGGATCTGCTACATAAATAACATTAAAGGATATCCTGGTGGAAGAGAAAGGTTCAAACCAACCAATCCCATAGTTGTTCATCGCGTCAAGCGAAAGATGGCAGGCAATTTCAATCAGAAAAAACCAGAACCATTTTCGGAGATTGATGGGTTCAGCCTTGTGCCACCTGTTGGCAACAAGGGCCAGGAAGAAACTGCTGATCATAGCAAACAAAAAGGAATGGGTTATCCCCCTGTGCGCCAACAACTCAGTAGAAATCGGCATCCACATGCCTGCAATAAAATCGATATCCGGAACACTGTTGGCCAAGGCACCCCACAACATGGCCTTGCGTCCCGCATTCTTGTCAAGGATGATTTCTCCTATGCAGGCACCAAGGACAATATGCGTGAGTGAATCCATTCAATGAAAATAATTCAAAATGATGTATGCATACCCATCACTG
>JBJOOI010000283.1:0-3254 GCA_046051375.1 Bacteroidota bacterium
AAGGATCTGCCAAAAGCACCTCAAGGTGCAATGCCTCCTCCGCCACCTCCAACTGAAAAATAACATGAAAAAGGAGCACATCAAGTGCTCCTTTTTTTATGCCTTTTTGATCTGTTCAATGATCTTTACAACTTCAATCGCTTCTTTTGCATCATGTACCCGCAGAAGGGATGCCCCCTTCATCAAAGCCACCGTATTTAATACCGTTGTGCCATTCAGGGCTTCATCTGGGCTGATCTGAAGTAATTTATATATCATGGACTTTCTGGAAAACCCTGCTAAAACAGGCTGGCCCAGTCCTGTAATTTTTTCCAATTCTTTGACCAGGGTATAATTATGTTCCAGGGTTTTTCCAAAACCAAAACCTGGATCCAATATGATTTCCTTGATCCCAGCAAGCTGGCAAGTTTTAATTTTCTCTTTAAAAAACATGAGCAGGTCTTCGGTTACATCCTCATACTGAGGATTTTCCTGCATGGTTACTGGCGTTCCCTGCATATGGGTACAAATAAACGGAACACCTAGGGATGCTACAATTGGAATCATCTGCAGATCCATGTCACCACCGCTGACATCATTCACAATATCGATACCATTCTCAACAGCATATTGGGCAACTTCAGCGTTGGTGGTATCAATCGAGCTCCATACGCTGTTTTTGTGGTTGACCAGGTATTGTACTGCAGCCCTTATTCTTTCAATTTCTTCGGATGGAGCAATATCAATACTGCCAGGCTTGGTACTTTTTCCTCCTATATCGATGATGTCAACACCAGCCAGAATCAACTCATCAATCCTGCTGCATATCGCCGGGAACAGCGAAGTTCTGCTGGCTTCATAAAAAGAATCTTCTGTGCAATTCAGGACACCCATGACCAAGGGTCTGTTTGATTTTAATGTTCGTCCTCTTGAATTAAGTTCAATCATGTTGTTTCCTTTGCTATTTTTGCCAAGCAGTACTGCAAAAATGAACTAATTTACCATATAACCCGAGCAGATTCGGGTTTTTATTCCATTTCAAGCATGAGCGCTACAACCAATATACAATATGATCTGGCAGTGAGTACCTGCAAAGACATATTCATCAAAAAAACACGCGACTATGGTACTTCCTGGCGCTGTCTCAGGATCATTTCAATCACCGATCAGATTTTTATAAAAGCCATGCGGGTCAGAACCCTTCAGGAAAAAAAAGTCCAGAAAGTAGGGGATGACATTACAGGAGAATTCAGGGGAATTGTCAATTATGGTGTAATCGGGTTGATTCAACTGGCCATTGGAGACAGTGAAATGGAAGAAATGAATCCTGATGAAGTGGAAAAGCGTTACGACCAATACATCAACTTTTCCAGGGATACCATGCTGGACAAAAACCATGATTATGGTGAAGCATGGCGAGACATGAGCCAGGAAAGCTTCATAGATCTCATTCTGATGAAGCTCAGTCGCATCAGGCAGATTCTTTCCAATGATGGAAAAACCATCATCAGTGAGGGTATTGATGCCAATTTCGTCGATATCATCAACTATGCCATTTTCGGTCTTATCCTGATTGGAGAATCTAAACAAGGTCATTTATCTTAAATTTATCCTCATGAAGTTATTAATGGGTTTAACCAGAATTATTGTAGGAGGACTATTCATTTTCAGTGGATTGATCAAGGCCAACGACCCACTTGGCTTGAGCTATAAAATGCAGGAGTTTTTTGAGATCTTGGGGATGGGCTTTCTGGATGATTATTCTCTTGTTTTTTCAATCCTCATGATTGCCTTTGAGATTATTGCTGGATTTGCTGTGCTGCTGGGTTGGCAATTTCGCCTTTTCAGTTGGCTGCTGTTCCTTTTGATTGTTTTCTTCACATTCCTCACCGGTTATGCTGTTTTTTCAGGCAAAATCAAAGAATGCGGTTGTTTCGGTGACTGCATTAAACTCACTGCAAATCAATCATTTGCAAAGGATTTGATATTATTTGTCATGATAGGATTTCTATTGTACAAACGTGATCAGGTAAAGTCATTGCTAAAACCAGCCATAGCCATTTTTAGCTTGCTGCTGATCAGTTTCTTTTCCTTCTGGATCCAATTTTATGTACTGGAACACCTTCCAATTGTTGATTGTCTTCCTTACAAAAAAGGAATAGATATCAAGGAAAAAATGCAAATCCCCCCCGGAGCCATTCCTGACAGTACCGTCATCAATTTTGTATACCAGAAAGATGGAAAAGAAGTAGAATTTGATGCTGAACATTTTCCATCTGATTTCAATGACAGCAGCTATCTTTTTTTAAGAAGATATGATAAACTTATCAGGGAAGGGAATGCTAAACCAGCCATCAAAGATTTCGTCATCATTTCACCAACGGGTACAGATACTACAGATGCCATTTTGAGCGATCCGAGGCAGTTGTACATTCTTTTCGCCAAAAAAATTGAAGCAGACAATAACCAATGGTTGAATGATTTCAAGGAAATAACAGCCATATTAAAGAAAAACGAAAGGCCAATTTTTGCGGTTTCATCAGATGCTGAAAATCTCATCTCCATGCTCAAAAAAGCAGGAATAGACATACCTGTTTACAAAGGAGATCTTGTTGCCATCAAAACGGCGGCTAGGTCAATTCCTACATTATTTGAAATACAACAAGGGGTTATTCTTGACAAATGGGGCAGAGGAGATTTTAAAGATGCGAAAACCGATATTTTAAGATAAGTTTAGACAATTTCCACTTTGTATTAGTTTGATTTTCATTTACTTGCACACATGAAGAAATTACTATTCCTACTTGTATTCATCACAGTCGTTTCATTTCAAACAAGCTTTTCGCAAGACAATTCAAGCAGTTATTCAACTGCAATAGGAGTCAAGATTTATCCTGGTACAATCACATTAAAACGCAGTGTGAGTGGAGGAAATTATTTTGAAGGCCAGGCTGCATTTTTCAACAAGGGCTTCAGGGCAACACTCCTGTATGAATTCAATAATGACATCAATGGAGTTGAAGGCTTGAGATGGTATTATGGTGGTGGCCCTCATCTTGGCTTTTACAAAGCAAATTACTACAACGGCGGCACCTTGCTTGGTGTTGATGGTATCCTGGGGTTGGATTATAAATTATCAGGAACTCCATTGAATTTTTCCCTTGACTGGCAGCCCTCCTTTGAATTTGGTGATGGCTCAGGTTTTGAAGGCTGGGGTGGATTGGCGATAAGAATAGCTTTTTGATTTTCAGGAAACAACTACTTCTCTTACCAGG
>JBJOOI010000284.1:0-3252 GCA_046051375.1 Bacteroidota bacterium
AAGCACATAGGCTTGTGAAAAGGTATTCAAGACTTTCTGAACCTTCCAACCCGTCCATTTGCTTGCCAACATGGCAATTTTATCATTCTCAAAATCATCCTTGCCTTTGTAGGTGGGAAGCGCCATCGATTCTTTGGAAATGGGCTCCTTGAGAAATCCATTGGCCTCCTCGATGATCAATGCTGTTTCTTTTTGCCAAGCAGCTTGTGTCCTAAATAACGATGCATCTTTTTTCCTGACCAAAACCCTGGGATGATCCATTGGGAAGGCTGAAATCAATGCCTTGCTATCAGGTGTCAGAAATTTTCTTGTTGATGGGGTGATGACAAATGAATCTATTGCATTCCAAGCACCATCATTTGTTTTGTATTGCCAATACCATTTCCCATTCGCCAACTGTGTGTGCGGATTGAACATCGCATAAGGAATACCTGATTTTTCAATCAATTGAGTACTAAAATCTTTTGAAGAAGATAAACGAACACTATAGGCAGCTTTCTTGGTTGATGGCCACTGTAGACTGGGTGAATTGAACCGGGGTTCTTCCCCTTTTGATGGACTGGTCCAAATCCTGATCTTGGGATAAGGTGCATCCAATACAACTTGATTCAATTTTTCCCAATCCTGGTATTGTTTTTTCAAAGCATCCACCACATCAGGATACTTTGAAGCAAGATTGGTGGTTTCTCCAGGATCTGCATCCAGATCAACCAGGAATAAGGAATCTGATTCAGCCAAAACTCCTTTGTTACTTGTATCCACTGGATTCCCCAATAATTTCCACTTCCCTTTTCTGGCCACCCACATCTTTTTAAACGCCCAGCAATAGCCATCTTCATGTGCAGTAGTGGCTTTCACATCATTGATCACTTTCACCAAACTTTTTCCATCCAAATCTGCTCTTTTCAATTTGATATTGCACAATTCTGCCAAAGTTGGAAACCAATCAGTGTTAACAGCAAACTGATCTCTTATTTGTTCGGCGGGTAATTTTCCTGGCCAACTGATGATGGATGGAACTTTGATACCACCTTCAAACAATGAAGCCTTTGCACCCCTCAAGTTACCTGCATTGCCACCGCCAAAATGCGCTCGCTCTTCTGTTGAATACCCATTGTCTGATTGAAAAATGATGATGGTATTTTTTGTCAGGCCCATTTCTGCTAATTGTTTCAGCAATTGTCCTACTTTATCATCCAAAGTGGAAATGAATGCTGCGTACAAATTGCGTGGATACGCCAGCCCTTTTTTGTTATAGTAATCCAACCACTTGGGATCTCCCTGATAAGGATAATGAGGCAGGTTGATAGCGAAATACATGAAAAAAGGCTTGGCTTTTGAATTGGCCATGAACTGATTAGCTTCTTTCAACATCAGGTCTGGAAAAAACTGACCGGGATAATACACCTCTTTTCCATTGCGGTAGAGGTCATGCTTGTTCGGGCCATTCCAGTAAAAAAAATGAGAGTAATTGTCAATGCAGCCAGCCATGTGACCAAATGAATGATCAAAACCTTGGGCATTGGGAGCCATCTCCGGCTTATAACCCAAATGCCATTTGCCAATATGCGCTGTAGCATATCCGGATTCTTTAAACATCTCTGCCATGGTAAACCGATCTGTAGGCATGCCCACAGCATCGTTCAACTCGGAGGCATTGCCTGGTAATCCTGCACGTTGTGGATTGAGACCGGTTAGCAATGAAGCCCTTGACGGAGAGCATACCGGAGATGCATAAAAATTCGTGAACATAGTACCACTCCTGGCCAGTTTATCAATGTTCGGCGTTTCCAAATCCTTGGCGCCATAACAATTGAGATCAATGGCACCTTGGTCATCTGAATAAATCACAATCACGTTGGGGCGCTGTTGGGCAAGGGAAGAAAATGTAAGCATCAGCATGCAGATCACCACACAACTTTTGATAAACCTCAAAGTCTGCATGTTGCTTATTTTATGAGTTTTTCTGATTAGTATCATTATTCTTTTGGGCCCATTTCATTAGATCGATAAGCAAAGCACAACAGATGCATGATCTTCATGTGCAATCTTATTTTACAATTGATAATACTGCTCCCATCCTTTTCTTGGAGGAGGTCCTACCAAAAGTTCATTTCCAATTTTGCTGTTGGTGATCTGTTTTTTCTTTTTGTCAAATACGAGCTTGGTGTTAAGCCTTTGTGCCAATACGCCCAATGCCATGACCTGACACAATGGGCCAGCAATGTCAAAAGAAGACCTACATTTTTCCTCGCCCTTACAGGCTTTCAGGAAATTGGCAAAATGGGTTGATGGACTCAGTGGTACATCTGGCAACATTGAAGCCATGTCTTTTGCTTTTGACTCGGGGATGATGGCCAATGGGGCACTGTGTGATCCACCCTTGAAGATCAATTCCTTTGAATAAATGATTTTACCAGGGTAGCGTTTTGTATTGATGTTTCCTGATGTTGGTGGTGGAATATCTTTTGCCCTTACCGGTTCTCCATAACCATCAGGAAGCTTGGGCTGGTTATTGAATCCATCATACCAGGTCAAATCGAGTGCTGGCATGTTCTTTCGCTTTGGAAATTTGAAAAGCAAGGTAGAGGCCTGTGGGAAAATCAAAGGACTGTGCCCTTCCATGAAAATGGGATCAACTTCAGTGGGCATCCCCAATTCAAGGAATTGATGGGCCGTGTCAATGATATGAGCACCCCAATCACCCAAGGCACCATTTCCAAATTCAAACCATGATCTCCAGTCTCCATTGATATAGCCTTTGTTGAAATCCTTGAATTGTGCAGTAGCAAGCCATTTGTCCCAATCCATGGTCTCGGGGATGGGTTGTGCTGGAAGGAAATCGGACACCTTCATACCATGCCATCTCCTTCCATTGTTCATGAAAGCGGTAATGGCTGTTACATCTTTAATGATGCCAGCATCTTTCCATGCCTTGAATTGAAAATAGTTTTCCTCAGAGTGCCCTTGGTTACCCATCTGACAAGCCACCTTGTATTTTTTTTCTGCAGCCATCATGAGTTCAACCTCATGAAACGTATGCGCCATAGGCTTTTCAACATATACATGCTTGCCTTCAGACATGGCCAACATGGTGATGGGGAAATGGGAAAAATCTGGTACGCCAGCTGTGATTGCATCAAATTGCTTTCCCATCTTGTCAAACATTACCCTGAAATCCTGGAACCTTGGCACATTGGGAAACATCTTCATGATCTCCAGTGTATTGGGTGCTCCCATCTCTACATCACA